>CANRAL010000026.1 GCA_947628585.1 uncultured Bacilli bacterium
GAAGAATGGGAAATAAAAGTAACATTAATAAATTTAGATAATGATCAAAATAGAAATACAGGAAAAGAAGTAACAGGGGAAGTAGTAATAACAACTGATACAATGGAAACATATAAACTAGCGCATGTAAATAGTATAAAAGATACAAGTAGTACGGCAAATAGTATAACAACAACAATGGAATATGAAACAGGAAGTAAAGAAATAGTTTCATATTATTTTGGGATAAAAGAAATAGGAGAAGTAGAACCAATAAGTTTAGAAGATGGAATAAAATGGGAAGAAGGAAAAGGAGCAACCCATACCTTTGAAGGATTAAATGAAAATTATAAATATAAAATATATTGTTATGTAGTAGATAGTGAAGGAATAAAGAGCAATATATATGGAACAGAAATAGAAAACATAGTAACAACGGAGAAGGCGCCAGAAGTAGCAAATATAAAAGTAGTAGAAAAAAGTTATGATAAGATAAAAATAGAAGTAGAAGGAAAAAAAGGAACAAATGAAATAGTAGGGTATGAATATAAAATAAGTGGAGCAACAATAGATCCAGCAATAACAGAAGAAATAAAAGAAAATACTTATACCTTTGAAGGATTAGAAGAAAGTCAAGAATATAAAATAGAGGTAAGAGCAAAAGACAGTAAAGGAAACTATTCAGTATTAAATACAATAACAGAAAGAACAAGAGAATCATATTATCATGAAACATGTAATGATGGTAGTGGAGCATGTAAGATTGCTAAGTTATCAATAAATGATAATTCTATAATATTTCATGAAGGATTACCAGATTATGATGGAATGCTTAATTCAAATTTAGAAACCGAAGATTTATCTTATAGGTATGTTGGTAGTAATTTTAAACTTACAAGCACAATATATAATGACATTGAAAATGAATTAGTAAAATTTAAATGTAGTGATAGTGATTTTACAATTGGTGAATATTGTGGTAATAATGCATATTATTATTTGGCTCCTAATCCTGATAAACATTTTAATACATATTATGAAGCAATGAAAGAAGCTGAAATAGAAGGTTATATTATTAGAAATGTAAATAATTATGTTTGTTTTGGAGCCGATGAATGTAATGAAGAAACTAATTATGAAAATCTTTATCGAATAATAGGCATATTTCCAACAAATAGTACGCATAAAACTTATCAGTTAAAATTAATTAAAGCAGATTATGCATCAACAGATCTATTGGGCAAAGATGGAGCTTTTGAAACTTATCTAAATACATCAAATTTATATTTAGGCAGTTATCGTGGAAAATTATCAAACGAAACAGGAACATATTATTGGAATAGTACAAACGGAGCAAATAATGATACTAATAGTAATAAATGGGAAGAAAGTAATTTAAATACTGTAAATTTAAATACAAATTTTATCTTTTATTTAAATAAACAAGATTCTAAATGGGCTAAATATATTGATATTCATTCATGGTATATTAATAATGGATATATTTCCAATTCTATTAAAGAAATGTATAATTTGGAAATAAGTACTTCTACATCATATGATAAAGAAATAGGTTTATTATATGTAAGTGATTATGGATATGCTGCTTCACCAAGTTATTGGGATTATTATGCATATAAAGCTAAAGAGGCTATAAATTATAACTGGATATATTTAGGTATTCATGAATGGCCTATTGATAGTGATAATACATCTAAAAATGCATATAATATTTTATCTACTGGAGAGATAAGTGGATGGATGACATATGGAGCATATTACCCAATAAGACCAGTATTTTATCTTAAATCTAATGTCAAAATAAATGATGGAACAGGAACAATTAATGATCCGTATACTTTAGTTATTAGTTAAAAAATATTTTACATTAAATTGTAAAGTTTTTTTAATTGAAAACCAAACCATTGATATATATATATATATAGTAAAATGGGCTATAGGAACATATTTAATATGTCAATAAGAAAAATAATAAATTGTAAACTACATCTATATAGATGTATACTAATATTAAGAAAATAAAAGAACATAATAATAAAAAGAGGCATGTTATGGAAAGTAAAAGAAAGTCAATAATATTTTTTTGTATTTTAGGAATAATAGCTTTTTATTTTATTATTAATTTATATTTAAATAAGAAAAATAAATTAATCATAGAAAATAAAGATAGTAAATTAATAAGTATAAAATTACAAGATAAAAATGGAGATTATATTGATAGTGAAATAGATTCTTGGCCTAAAGAAGGATACATATTTAATAAAGAATTAAGTACATGTGAAAATGGAGGGGAAGTAAGTTATGAAAATGGGCAAATAGTATTAAATACAAATGGTAGTGAAAAATGTAAAATTTATTTTGATATAGATAATATTGGAAATAGATGTAAAGGAAAAGAATTTGCAAGTTGTATAAAAGAAAATTATGAATTAGATAGCAGTATAATCTATCATAATTTAGAAGATGCCACAAAAAAAGAATTTCCAAATTATGATTTAGTAGCCAATGATGATTCATACCGATATGCAGGAAGTAATGATATCGTAAATAATTATGTCTGTTTTGGAGCTGATAAATGTAGTGATACCGAAAATTATGATAATTTATATCGGATAATTGGCATATTTGATGATAATAAAAATAATCAATATAAACTTAAGTTAATTAAAGCCGATTATATAACAAATGATTTGGAAGATAATGGAGCATTTAAAGGAACAATGACCTCTAGTTTTTATAGAGGAAAATATAAATCAGGTGAAGTTAAATCTTTTTATTGGAGTAGTGAAACCAGGCAAAATAATAATTGGCGATTAAGTAATCTAAATACTGATAGTTTAAATAAAGTTTTTTATAATAATATTCCTGATGATTATAGAAAAATGATAAATTATCATACTTGGATAGTAGGCGGAAATACTTATGCTAAAATAACTGGTAATAATGCCAAAATTGTATATGATAGTGAGCTTGGAGAAAATAAATTAAAAGTAGGAGATAGTGGCTGTGTTAATACTTTAGATGTTGCAGAAACTACTAAATGTACCGATGAAGATTTAGAATATCCAGCCTATATAGGATTAATTTACGTTAGTGATTATTTCTATAGTGCTCATTCAAAATATTGGTCATTAGTAGGAAATGATGGAACTTCCGATATATCAGAAAAAGACTATACGTCTACTGTAGATGATAATTGGCTATATTTAGGACAATCTGAAAGTTTAATAACTAGAGATTCCGGACGTATTGATGTTTTCTTTTTTGTACGTCCCGAAGGAAAGTTATTTAATTTATTCGTTTTTAAGTATAGTAATTCCAACGGAGGAGCAGCAATAAGACCTGCATTTTATCTTAATTCAGATGTAAAATTATCATCAGGTAATGGCACTATTTCTAATCCTTATATTTTAAATATTACTTAATACTGTATAAAAGAACTTCTTTTTTATCAAAATAGATAAGAAAGGAGTTTTATTTTGGCTAAATATAAAGTAGAAATAACTGGTATAAATACCAATGAATTAAAAGTTTTGAGTAATGAAGAAACTATTTTATTAATAAAAAAATATCAAAATGGTGATAAAGAAGCTAAAGAACAATTAATTAATGGTAATTTAAAACTTATATTAAGTGTATTAAAATATTTTAATCATACCAATATTAATTTAGATGATTTATTTCAAATAGGAGTAATTGGTTTAATTAAAGCAATTGATAATTTTGATTTAAGTTATAATTTAAAATTAAGTACCTATGCAGTACCTTTAATTGTTGGGGAAATTAAAAGATATATTCGAGATAATTCGGTAATAAGAGTTAGTAGGGGAATTAAAGAATTAGCATATCAAATACTGCAATTTAAAGAACAATATATAAATACTTATGGAATGGAACCAAGTAATAGTTTAATAAGTGAAGCCTTACAAATAGATGAATATAAAATTGCTTTTGCTTTAGATAGTTTAAAACAACCTAAAAGTATTTACGATCCTATATATAATGATGGCGGAGATACAATCTATTTATTTGATCAAATTGCCGACAAAAAAGAACAAAATCAAGATAAAGATTTACAAATATCCCTTCGTAAAGCTTTACAAAAAATTAAAGAAAGAGAAAAAAATATTTTAATAAATCGCTTTATTGTTGGTAAAACCCAAATGGAAATTGCTCTAGATTTAGGAATAAGTCAAGCTCAAGTATCTCGATTAGAAAAAAATGCTATTAACAATATAAGAAAATTAATTAAATAAAAGAATATATATTAATAGGTGGTATTTTTGTTATTAAGTGAATTACAAGGTAAAGATATAATAAGTCTATATACAGGAGTTAATTTAGGAAGAATAGTTGATGTTGAAGTAGATAATGAAGGAAAAATTATATCTTTAATTGCTGAACCTAAAAAATTATTTTTTAAATTTAAAGGCAAAGAAACAACTTTTAAATTTTCCGATGTTGAAAAGTTTGGAACTGATGTAATATTGATAAAATTATAAAATTTTGTTATGATAATAATATGAAAAGAAGAAGTTTAATTATAGCCTTATTAATTATTTTTATTGATCAAATATCTAAGTTAACTATAGATAATTCTTTTTTATTGAATGAAACTTTACCTTTAATAAAAAAATATATATTAATAACTAAAGTTTATAATACTGGTGCTAGTTGGAGTATGTTTAGCGGAATGCTTAATATGTTAATTGTTATTTCTCTTGCTGCTTTCATCTGTTTTATTTATTTTCAAGATAATTTTAAAATTAATGGCCGAAATATTTTAGCTTTTGGTTTAATTTATGGCGGTTTATTTGGTAATTTAATTGATCGCATTGATCGCGGATATGTAATCGATTTTATTCATTTGCGATTTGGTAATTATGATTTTCCTATTTTTAATTTCGCAGATGTTGCTTTAGTGATAGGCTTTATTCTTTTGATAATTGCCTTATGGAAAGGAGAAGATCATTATGGAATTAAAAAGCCTCGAAGAAAACATTAGAATTGATAAATATTTAAGTACAAAAACGGATTATAGCCGAGAAAAAATTAATAAACTTTTAATGGAAGGTAAAATATTAGTAAATAATAAAAAAGTTAAATCAAGTTATAAAATAAAAATAGATGATGAAATAATTATTCCTTTAGAAAAGAAAAATGAAGAATTAGAAAAAGAAAATATTCCTTTAGATATTTATTATGAAGATGATGATGTTATTGTTTTAAATAAACCAAGTGGTTTAGTGGTTCATCCTGGGAGTGGCAATGAAAAACATACTTTAGTTAATGCTTTACTTTACCATACAACTAATTTAAGTGATTTAAATGGAAAATTAAGGCCGGGAATTGTCCATCGTTTAGATAAAGATACATCCGGTTTAATGATAGTTTGTAAAACTAATAAAGCTCATGAAATCTTAAGTAAAGATTTTCAAAATAAAAAAGTTCATCGGGAATATATTGCTTTATTAGAAGGCGTTTTTCCTCATCAAAAAGCTACTATTGATGCCCCAATTAAAAGAGATGACAAACATTTTCAAAGATATATGGTAGGTATAGGGGGTAAAAAAGCTATTACAACTTTAGAAGTAATCGAAAAATTTAAAGATAAAACTTTAGTTAAATTAGTTTTAAAAACAGGAAGAACGCATCAAATAAGAGTTCATATGGCTTATATTGGATATCCAGTTTTTAATGATCCCGTTTATACTAATAAAAAATGTAGTCCTTTTAATCAATTTCTCCATTCCTATTATTTAAAATTTACGCATCCTTTAACTAAAGAAATTTTAGAATTTACTTGTCCTTTACCTAAAGAATTTCAAGAATATTTAGATAATATTAAAAAGGATAAAATAGAAAACGAAAAAAACTAAAGATAGATAAGGTAAAGGAAAAAATTTAAATTTATTAAAAGTTTTGATAATTTTAAAATATAAAATTAAAGCAAATATTAATAATAAGAAACTTGAAATTAAAGACCATGTTAAACTATTATAAAAGCCAAAGAATAAAGCCGTGGTAATATTAAGTAAATAATTACATAATAAGAGAAATATTAAATCTTCATTCATTAAATTTTTATTAATTAATTGCCAAATCGTAATTGAAATAAATAGTAAAAAGGCGATATAGATAAAATAAAACATTTATTCCTCCTCTTTACTAAAATTATGTTTTATAGTAAAATATTAGAACAAGGAGAAGAAATATGCCAGTAATAACAATAAATAAAAATGATGAAATCATGATGAGTCTTGCCCATTATTTTATTACTAAAAAAGATTATGTTCCTATAAATGTTCAAGGAGCTCATGATGAAGTTTGGCTTGAAAATATTGAAGGACCTTATCGAGTTATAAGAATATGTGCTAAAAGTATTTATAATGATGAGCAATATAATATTGATTTATATAAAATAAGATATATTTTAAAACAAATAAAGAGAAAAACTTTATCTTTTAAAGTACCAACTTTAAATATTTGTTTGAATGTTAATAACAAAGTTAATTTATTTAATCGTTATGATATAAATAGTATTACAGTTAATAGTATGGAAGAAATAAAAGAAAATCCAGCTTTAAATAATGCTTTTCCCGATATTAAAGATAATTTAATTGAAAGTAATAATAATTTAGATTTAATTATTAATGTAACTAATGATATAAGTCAAAAAACGGAAAAAAGTAATAAATTTTTTGAAAAAGTTTTTTCTCCTAAAAAGATAATTGTGACTAAAGTATTAATATTAATTAATATTATTATGTTTTTGTTAATGTATATTTTAGGTAATGGTTCAACCGATACAATGACTCTTTTACTTTTCGGAGCTAATTATGCGCCTTTAGTAAAATCTGGTCAAGTATGGCGCTTACTTACTTCGGCATTTTTGCATATTGGTTTAGTCCATTTATTAGTTAATATGTATAGCTTAAGTATAATTGGAACGCAAATCGAAAATTATATTGGCAAATGGAAATATATAGCTATTTATATTATTTCGGCTATAAGTGGTAGTTTATTATCCCTTGTAACTGGTAGCAGTATTTCCGCGGGAGCCAGTGGAGCTATATTTGGTTTATTAGGTTCTCTTTTATATTTTGGATATCATTATCGGTTATATTTAAATAGTGTTTTAAGAAATCAAATAATTCCGGTTATTGTTATTAATTTAATTATTAGTTTCCTTTTACCAGGTATTGATGCTTTAGCTCATATTGGTGGTTTAATTGGAGGATACTTAAGTACTATGGCTTTAGGAATAGAAGAAAAAAGTCATAAAAGGGATAAAATAAACGGTTGGATTACTTTAACATTATATTTAGCTTTTTTAATATTTATGGTTTTCTTTTATTAATTATTTAAATGGGGGTAATTATGCAAAGTATTAGTTTAAAACAAATAAAAAAAATATTTAATAATCATGAAATAAAGGCTTTAGAAGAGAAAAAATTACTAGTAAAAAATGATAAAGAAGTTTTTATAACTTCTAATATTTTGTTTTTATTAGGAAAAAAGTATTTGAAATTTAATCCTAGTAAAAGTATCAAGTTATTTTCTCTTATATTAGAAATAGATAAAGATCAAAAAGAAATTTATTTATATTTATTAATCCCTTATTTACAAGAAAAAAATTATGATCAAGTTTTAAATTGTCTTTTGAATTTAGAAAATAAGAATACTAATTTTTATTTATATTTATTAAGTTTTTTAAAGGATTTACCTCCGGATATCGAAGAAAGAGTATCTAATTTAACTATTACTAATTGTTTAACTAAGAAAGAATATAAAAATAATTATCGAAAATTATTTATAAATAAAAAGGTAGATGATGCCTTACTATTAATTAAAAATCATAAAGGAAATAATGATTTAGATGATATAATTTGTTTTTCTTTTTTTAAAAAGATTAAGGAATTAGCTAATTTAAATGAAGAAATAACAGATTTAATTAATACTAAAAAATATTCGGAAGCTATAGTTATATTAGGAAAATTACGTAAAAAATTACCAATTAGGTATACTTATATCTATGTTTTATTAAAAAAGATTATATCCATTGATTATGTTTTAGATAATAATGAAGAAATTATATCTTTAATAAACAATAATGAGTTTATTAAATTAGATGAAATATTTAGTAATGATAAATTATTAAAAAAATTACTTAATATTTGTATAAGTAAAGAAGCAGAGGTATTAACGAGTGATAAATTAAATATAAAAAATATTTCGGTTAAACCTAATGATTTTAATAAGATAACTCCTTGGAAAATTGAAATAGATAATATTCAAGATATATTAAATAGTATAAGTATAAATGGTATAGAAGAAACAATTAAAACTTATAATTTAATCGGGGAAAATAAATATATTGTTATGGCTTTATATGCTCAAGAATGTTTTAAAGCGCATTTATTTAATTTAGGTAATAAATATTTAAAAGTAGTTTTAAATGCTCCTTATAAATCTAGTACTTTGAAAAATTTAATTTCGGATATTGAAAATAATAAACGGGTTTATAAAAATAATCATAAGGAAAGTGAAAGTATAATTTTAAAAAGAACTTTATAAAAATTAAAGACATTTTGGGAGAAATTTGTTAAAATAGTTTTTAAAGGATAGGGATTTAAAATGCTAGAATATATAATAATTGGTTTATTAGTTCTTAATTTATTATTGTTAATAATATTATTATTGAAAAAAAATAATGGTAATAATGATTTAACGGAAAGATTAGGTCATTTTGAAGCTAATATAAATAAAGAAATAGGTAATTTTAAATTTGATTTTTCTAAAGAACTATTAAAAGATTTTGATTCATTAAATGAAAAAATTGAACGAAAATTAATGGATATAAATAATATTGTTAATGAAAGAATAGATAAGAATTTTGAAAAAAGTAATAAAACATTTTTGGATGTTTTAGAAAGATTAACTAAAATTGATGAAGCTCAAAAGAAAATAGATAGTTTAAGTAGTGAGATTATTTCTTTACAAAGTGTTTTAACTGATAAAAAAACAAGGGGAACATTTGGAGAAGTAAACTTAGAATATATTTTGAATAATGCTTTTGGTTCCCATAATAGTGGTATTTATGATATTCAACATAAATTTAATAATGGATATATAGTTGATTGTCTTTTATATGCTCCAGCTCCTTTAGGAACGATAGCTATTGATTCTAAATTTCCTTTAGAAAATTATCAAAAAATGACAGATAAAACCAAAACAAAAGAAGAAAGATTACAAGCCGAAAAATTATTTGTAAATGATGTAAAAAGACATATAAATGATATTAGTGAAAAATATATTATTCCGGGAGAAACAGGAGAAGAAGCTATTATGTTTTTGCCGGCTGAAGCTATTTTCGCCGAAATAAATGCTTATCATGCCGATTTAATTAACTATGCTTATAGTAAAAAGGTATGGATTACAGGACCTACTACTTTAATTAGTACATTATCGATTATAAGTATGATTTTGAAAAATATGGAAAGAGATAAATATGCTAAAGTTATTCACGAAGAATTAAATAAATTAAGTTTAGATTTTTCTCGGTTTAAGGAACGTTGGGATAAATTAGCTCGAAGTGTTAAAACCGTAAATCAAAGTATTGATGATTTACACATTACTAGTGAAAAAATTAATAAAAGATTTGAAAGTATAAATAAAGTAGAAATAGATAAATTGATTAATAAAGAATCTATCGATAGTTTAGAAAATATAAAATAATATAATTTATAACTAAATAATTAAAGGAACATACATTATTTATAGGAGGATTTATGAATAATTGTAATTATCAAAGAGCCTTTAATTATGTTAAAAAGAATCGGGAAGAAAATTTGAATTATTGTTTAGTAATTGGACCAACCTATACATAACCGAATTTCTTTAAAATAATAATCGTAAATACATCTCCAAATTCCTTATACATTATATTGTAAACAAAAAACCACTGATTTAATTGTATTCAGTAGTTAAATCATATAATTTTAGTTCAATTATTTAGTTATAGGATATTCTTTGTCAAAACTCTTTGTCTACCAATTAATTCATAATTATTCCAGCTTAAGCAGTTACTTCCTTGGGATTTACCTAATTCATCTAATCCTATTTTTTCACAAGTTTCAACTCTACAGCTTCCATTGGTACAATTATCACAGCATCTATTATTTATTAATTTCTTCAAATATTCTCTTTCTTCAATAGATAATGAATCTGCTAAATTAATATAAAATTTCCTTGGACTTTCAACAATTTTTTCAATTATATCTTCTAAAGTAGATGTTTTTGTAATTTCTACATTATTAGTTTCTTGTTGAATTTCTTCTTCAATTTTTTTATATTTATCCAATGTTTCTTGATGTTCTGTTTTTATTTTTTCAACTTTACTTTGGAAATCTTTATCAAAATGTAAGAACATTATTTTATGATGAACAATTTCATCGTTAAATTGTTTTGCAACTATTAATGCTTCTTCAAAACTATTAAATAATTGATTTACAAAAATGGAATTGGTACATTGAGACCATATATTAAATTCTGGAATCGATGGCTTAAATTTATCATAATAACTTGTATATTGTTTATTATATAAAAAAACTACTTCATATTTAATTTCAATAGTTCCATCACTAGAATATTTTTTTTGTTCCCCAATAACATAGCATTTTGATACAATATTAGCTACTACACCGTATTCTCTTTCTAATTCATTTAATCCATTACTCCAACCTATTTGTTCTTTTATTGGCATAACAGCATACTTTATTGGGTATTTTAAATCTTTTTTATCTAACATAGTAAACCTCACTTTGTAGTAAATAGTATAACACATTCCATTAAGTTTTAACAAAAAAATAAAGTTTTAGCAAAAAAATTAAATATATTATTAAACATATCAAATTCTATATAAGTATCTGTTGCTGAAAATATGCCAAAAATAAGAAAAATTTAATTTTAAATCGCCATTTTTATAAATAAAATATTCGATATTTTATCCTTATTGACTGTGAACAATGTCGTGATACAATATAGTAGAATATGAAATAATTGTATCAATTGATGCCAATTCTAAAACTTAAATTGTGCTTTTTTCATATTCAAACCAACCTCAATATTTTATATTAATATTGCTAATTTTACTTATATATTTTTATATTTTGAGTATAATATTAATGCAAGTAAAAACTTGCAATTTTATGCTGAAGCTCTTGACTTTCAGGGTAAAAATATAGTATATTATTATTGCATTTGAAGAAGTGCGATAATAAAGAACATGTTAGCCGCTTATGGATGGTGCGGGGTATAAATGATTCCAATCGCGAAATGTTAGTCGCTTACGGGTGGTGCGAGTTATAAATGATCCCGATTGAAAATGTTGGGAAACTCTGTTAGTTTAATGGAGTTTCTTTTATTTTTATGTTATACTATCTACTGGAGGCGACCATATGAAAGTCCAAACAGGATATATTTATCATATTAAAGACGAATTCTTTGATAAAATTAATGATAAAGGGTTAATGATAAATCATGAAAATGGTCGTGCTAGGCCTACTTATTTTACTATTAAGGATAAAGACATATTATGGTTTATTCCTTTAAGCAGTAAAATATCTAAGTATCAACCAATTATAGATCAAAAAATAAAAAAGTATGGTAGTTGCAAGTCAATAATGATACGTGAAATTGCAAATCAGAAGTCCGTTATTTTACTTCAAAATGCATTTCCAACATTAGAAAAATATATAGATCATCCACATACTAAAAATGGTGCACCAGTTAAAGTTCCAGATAATTTAAAGAATGAAATCTTATATAATTTTAATTCGTTATTAGCTTTAAAAAAGCAAGGAACTAATTTATTCTTTCCTAATATTGATGAAATAAAAAAGATGATGTTAGATGAATTAAAATCTAAAGTAAGTTAAATTTCTCTATCTTAACTGAATAGAGTTTTTTTAATACTTATTAATAATTTATTTCGGCCATAAATTAATTAAAAAATCTTTAAAATTTGGCCGAAAATACTAATTTTTATTATTGAAAAAGCGTATGCGATTGTTATACACCCTTGAAAGTAAAGGACTCTAATATTATTTTTATATTTTTTCTAAATTTTATGGCCGAGTTTATGATACAAATTTTAATACATCATTTTTCTAATATAGTATGAAGAATTATTTTATTACATAAGTTTAATTAAGAACTATCATAGTTCTTATTTTGCTTAAAAGGGGGGTAAAAAATGAAGAGAAAAAAAGAAAAGAAAGTTAATTATGTAATTACATCAGAATATAAAACTGATAAGTGTTATTTTACAGAAGATGAGTTAATAAGAATATTTAATGAGAAATATTTTAAAACAATTATGAAAATAGAAAAATCTTTTTTTGGTGGCTGTAATGTTTGAAATAGCGCGTTATAATTGTTTTGGAAAGTTGTATTTACGATTAAAAATAAAGGAGATGTTATTTTTATGAGTAAATTAATTAAAACCAATAATCATATTATTAAAAAAATTAAAAAGGTGGTGTTATATTTAAGGTTATCAGATGAAGATCGAGATAAATTATCTAAAGAAGAATTATCAGAAAGTATTAAAAATCAAGAAATAATGTTAAGAAATTATGCTCTTGAAAAAGGGTGGCAAATCATTGGGGTCTATAATGATGAAGATTATTCAGGAGCCGATAGTACTCGGCCACATTTTAATGAAATGATAAAAGAATGTGAAAAAGGAAATGTTGATATTGTACTATGTAAAACACAAGCTAGATTTGCTCGGGATATGGAACTTATTGAGAAATATATTCACAATTTATTTCACGAATGGAATGTTAGATTTATTACAGTTGTTGATAGAATTGATAATACTAAAAAGGAAACCAAAAAGACAAGTCAAATCTTAGGATTAACAGATGAATGGTATCTTGAAGATACTTCAAATAATATTCGAGAAACATTTAAGACAAAAAGAAGTGAGGGTCAGTTTACGGGAAGTTTTGTACCGTATGGATATATGAGAGATCCAGAAAATAAAAATCATTTAATTCCAGATCCAGTAGTATCTGATGTTATTGGTAGAATATTCAGTGAATATGCTAAAGGATATGGACTTCTAAAAATAGCTAAAAGATTAACAAATGATAGAATATTAAGCCCTTTAGAATATAAGTTAATGAATGGTAGTAAATTAAAATTACCTATAATTAAGGATTATATAGATTACAAATCAATAAATAGGACTGGTACATTTATTATTAAAGTAAGTTTTAGAAATCAGGAGAAACAAGTACTTAAAGATTTAACTACTATTGAAGTTCTTACTGATTATATAAATTTTAATAATAAATTAGAATTAGAACTTACTAAAGTTAAAAATGATAAAATAAAAATTTATTATTCTACTAAAAGTTTTGAAGAATTAAATATTTCAATTAAAGATAATAAACTTGTATTTAAAAATGTTGATTTTGAAAATATTGATAATTGGATACTTATTAATGTAGGTAATAAACTACCTAAAAATGTTTCTTGTATTGGTACTTATGTTAGCTTGTTAGATCGAACTAATGAAATATTTTATGAGTTTGAAGCAACATTAAAAGAAAATAGATTACATAATGAATATTTTTATAAAGTTTATCCTATCTCTAATAATGAGAATGTTAAACTAGATTATCAAATACAAATTAGAAATAAACATAAGTGGAGTGAACAAACTATAAAGAAATTTTTAAAAGATGAAGTTTATATTGGTAATTTAGTTCAATTTAAAACTACAACAGTAAGTTATAAAAATCATACAATTATTTATAATGAAAAAGAAGATCAAATAAAAGTAGAAAATACCCATGAACCACTTGTTGATAAAGAGTTATGGTATGAAGTTCAAGAAAGATTAAATAATCGCAAAAAATGTTGTAAAAATGGTAGTGTTCATATTCTTGCAAATAAAGTGTTTTGTGAAACCTGCAATAAAGTATTTAATAAATGTGGAAAGAATGATGAAACTGGTATGGCTTATTTATGTTGTAAAGACAAAGCTACTAAATGGTCTAACTGTGATAATAAGAAATACATAAAAGAAACTGAATTACATAAAATAGTACTTAATGAAATAAATAATATTTTAAATAAGTTTTATAAAGAAGATATACAACTAGAAATTAATAATAATATAATAGAAAAAGAATTATTTCAAAATAAAATTATTAACTTAAACAAAGAAAAACTAACCATTGATAAGGAATTAAAAAGTAAAGATACATACTTTCAAAGTTTATATGAAGATATGAAAAAAGGCTTGTTAGATGAAAAAGAATACATAAATTTAAGAAAGAAATATAAAGAAGATTATTCTCGCTTGGAAGACAGAATAGAAAACATCCAAATAGAAATAAAAACTATTCAAATTAAACAAGAAAAACTTAAAGATAAAAAAGCACTTTTTAAAAAATATAAACATATAGATAGTTTAAATGTTCATATAATTAATGATTTTATTGATAAAATATTTATTGGTAAGTTAGATAAAAAAACAAATAAACGTAATATTCATATAGTATGGAACTTTACTAATTAAAGTGTATATCAGAAGAAATACAGTTATGTAAGAACTGGTCCCACCGGCCCCGCGGGACCGGCAACTATTGAAATAGCTAAAACCGTGACCGTTGATGCTTTAGAACCGGCGAATGTAAGTAATTTGGGAGATAATCAAAATTTAAAATTATTATTTGAAATTCCTAGGGGAGTAACAGGTCCTATTGGTTTACAAGGGCCTCCTGGATTAGAAGGTTTACAAGGTGTTGCAGGTATACCTGGTGCTCCAGGAGAAATGGGACCCACAGGTCCAACTGGCCCGGCTGCCGAATTGCAAATAGGCGAAGTAGTTACAGTCGATGATATGGATGATGCTTCCATAGTTGATACTGGTAATGGTAATATTCATATTTTAAATTTTAATATTCCTCGCGGTGAGACTGGTCCCACGGGAGCTATGGGTCCGACCGGTCCCGCGGGTACGAGTGTTACTATTTTAGGTTCTTTTTCGAATTATGATGAGTTAAAAAAAGAGCATCCTACTGGTCAAGCCGGAAATTCTTATTTAGTTGGCGATAATTTGTATGTTTGGTCAGTTAATGATGGCGATTGGATCGATGTGGGTCTTATAAGAGGTCCTGAAGGAAAAGTTGGTCCTACAGGGGATACTGGTCCCCGCGGTGCTCAAGGTATTCAAGGACCTCAAGGAATCCAAGGAGATTCGGGCCCAGAAGGAAAAATGGGTCCAACTGGTCCCACGGGAGATACTGGCCCCGAGCAAATAAAAGCCGCTTATTTAACCACTTTTAATGAAAGTTATCCTTCTACCGGTTTAGCCATTGCCGCGAATGGACGTATTCCTATTGAAAGACGGGAATTACAAACTGGCAATGTAGTTACTGTCAATTCCGATAATACAATTTCTTTTAATATCATTGGTTATTATCATATTACTTTTATGGTGAGTGGCTACGTTACCGCTAGTAATTCCTTTAATTATCAAAAAGATTTTATTTCAGTTGGGTTTCGACGGGTTGGATCTGATTCTATCTTTGTTGGCGATAGCGCTTGGGTTGTAGATAATATTCCTACGGAAGTTCATGGGGAAGGAATTATTTCTGTGGCCGATTTATCTAATAAATTTGAATTAGCTAATGTTACTTATCAAACTATGTATTTATTAACCCCATTTATTAATAATATTAATTCCCATTCTTATTTTACTAACCAAGTAGTCCGTTTAAATATTGAATATTTAGGTAACCAAAGAAGCAATTAAGATTGCTTTTTTATATTGTTAAAAAAATTATTTTCCCTTATAATAATAAAGGAGGATAAGTATGCAAAAATTAGTTATAAATGGTATTTATAAACATTTTAAAGGGGACTATTATCTTGTTGTAGATGTAGCTACTCATTCCGAAACTTTAGAAAAATATGTAATATATCGTGCTTTATATAAAGATATGGCTTTGTATGTACGACCACTTGATATGTTCTTAAGTGAAGTTGATCATCATAAATATCCGAATATAAAACAAAAATATCGATTTGAACTTCAAAAAATAAAAAGCATAAAAGATAATTAAAAACACCATAATATTGATAGGTGTTTTTTAATGAAATTAAAAAAAATTGAAAGTTATAGTTTCGTTTTAATTTTTTTAATTATTTTTATTACAAGTATTATAAATATAATTAATTATTATAATGATTATCGCAATACTCGAAAAATAACCCAAGAACTAAACGATATTTATGTAACTAGAGAAATTGATAATTTAAAAGAAATTTATGTTAATCCTCCCGAAGATGATTTAGATATTTATTGGCAATTAGTAAATAAAGAACTTTTAAGTGTTGATTTAGGAGAATATCAAAATAAAAATTCAGATACGGTAGCTTGGTTAAAAATAAATAATACGAATATTAATTATCCTATTGTTGAAACAACGGATAATAAATTTTATTTAGATAAAAATTTTGAAAAAAAGAAAAGTAAAGCAGGATGGATTTTTAGTGATTATCGCAATAATTTAGAAAATTTAAATTATAATACGATTATCTATGGTCATAAAAGAAAAGATCAAACAATGTTTGGAACATTAGATTATTTATTAGATGAAAAAAGATATGATAATTTAGATAATTATTTAATCTATTTAAGTACTGATAAAGTTAATTATTTATTTCAAATATTTAGTGTTTATACTATTTATCAAGAAAGTTATTATATTAAAACTAATTTTATTAATAAAGAAGAATATTTCAAATTTTTAAAAACTATTGAAAGTCGGAGTTTATTTAATTTAGGATCAGTAAATACTTTAGATAAAATATTAACTTTATCAACTTGTTTAGATAATAACGGAAATCGTATAGTAGTACATGCTAAACTAATTAAAAAAGAAATTCTCATCTAGAATTTCTTATAATTTTTTAGATAAATTAAGGAAGTTGTAATTCCTAAAAGAGATAAGAAAGCTGTAATTACATATAAATTGATTAAATCATTAGTACTAGGATTATCAATATCAAAGATTTCGGCAATCTCTGTTAAAGAAAGTTCTTCTCCTTTAGTAATATCTTCACTTACACCATTAATTTCTAATACCCCTTTGACAGTATCATCAGGAACCCATAGGCTAGGAGCATTTTCTTTTTCGGTAGTATTTTTAATTTCGGCATCATTTTTTAAAGCTAATTTAGGAATTTCTGTTACTCCAGCACCTTGGCCTAATTCAATACCTCCGAAACCATTACCTGAAACATCAATAGTTCCTTCAAAAGTAACATTACCACCATTAATTAATAATGCAGCATTAGCTCCGGTTAATTTTATATCTTTAATAGTGGCATTAGTTTTATATACTTGTAAAACATATATACCATCCCATACAGTAAAATCATCGCCACCTTTAAATTTGCCAGTATAGCGTAAAGTATGATTATTACCATCTAAGTATAGGGGTCTTGTTATGTTGATTTTACTGGTAGTATCAATATCTTTACCAATAATAATTGTGTCAATTTCTTCATTACCAATGGCGGCTTTTAGCTCTATTTCATCGTTAACCGTTTGACTTTCCGCATTTACCGTAATGAAGGGTATAAATAAGGTTAATAATATAACCCAAAACTTTTTCACTTTTGCCTCCTTTCTTTCTATTATTTTGGGAGAAAAACGCGTTTGTATACTGGAATAAAGTGGTTGGCGATTATTGGAAAGGATTTAACATAAATTGGCAAAAATTATAGCGAACAATTGTTTACAAAATTTAAAAAATAATTTATAATTATTTTAGGTGAAAAATAATGGATATAAAAGAAAAATTAAAAATCCTTGCAGATAGTGCCAAATATGATGCATCCTGTTCCTCAAGTGGAAGTAAACGAATTGGCGAGGGTATCGGTAATACTTCTTATACGGGAATATGTCACTCTTTTAGTAGCGATGGTAGATGCATTTCTTTACTTAAAATATTGTTAACTAACGCCTGTATATTTGATTGCAAATATTGTTTAAATCGACGCAGTAATAACCATCCTCGAGCAATTTTTACAACTGATGAAATATGCCAAATAACTCTTAATTTTTATAAAAGAAATTATATTGAAGGATTATTTTTATCATCAGGGATTATTAAAAATCCTGATTACACTATGAATTTAATGATTGAAGCTATCAGTAAATTACGGAAATTTTATCATTTTGGGGGTTACATTCATGCTAAAGCCATTCCTGGGTCTAGTGAATATTTAGTAAAAAAATTAGGTTTATTAGTTGACCGATTAAGTTGTAATGTGGAACTTCCTACCGAAACAGGTTTAAAATTATTAGCCCCTAATAAAAATAATAATGATATTGAAAAAATTATGACATTAGTTAAAGATAATCAAAAAAGAAATTTTGTTCCCGCGGGACAAAGTACCCAAATGATTATTGGGGCAACTAAAGAAACGGATTATGAAATATTAACTAAAAGTAGTAATATGTATCAAAAATATGATTTAAAAAGGGTCTTTTACTCTGCTTATATAGCTGTGAATAAAGATAAATTTTTGCCTAATTTAAAAGAAGCTCCTTTAAAAAGAGAACATCGTTTATATCAAGCTGATTGGTTAATAAGATATTACAATTTTAAAACTACAGATTTATTAAGTTTAGATAATCCTAATTTTAATTTATTAGTAGATCCTAAAGTTGATTGGGCATTAAGACATATGGAAGAATTTCCTAAAGAAATAAATACTTGTAGTTATTCCGATTTATTAAAAATCCCGGGAATCGGTGTTACCAGTGCTAAAAGAATTTATAAATGTCGGCAGTATTTTTTAATTACCTTTAAAGATCTTAAAAAAATGGGAATTGTTATGAAAAGAGCTAAATATTTTATTACTTGTAATGGTAAATATTTTTTAGATAAAACATTGTTTAATGCGAGATTTATCGAAAAAAATTTAGTATTGACGGATAATACTAACCAAATAATAAAAAAGGAACAGCTATCACTTTTTTCATGAATAAATCAAATTATATTTATTTATATGACGGAAGTTTTGAAAATTTACTTAATTTAATTAATACTTTACTTCATCAAAAAGTTATTCCTTTAGATATTAAAGATGAAACGTATCAAGGTAATTTGTTTGAAGAGACAATAAACTTAAAAATAACTATCGATGCAAAATTAATCAATAAAATTATAAAATACTTAGGGATTAAAATATTTAATACAATGTATTATTTATATTTATCAAATAATCCCCATAAAGAATTATTAATTTATTATTTAGAATTGTATGGTTTTAAATATCACGAAAAAGTCTTTTTTTATCGAAATATTCCCTATATAGATGAAACTTTAAAAACTGTAAAATATGTATCGCGAGAATTACATAAATTAAAAGGTTTTTTGCGTTTTCAAGAATTAGAAAATGATGTTTTGGTAGCTTATATGGCGCCAGAAAACAATATCTTACCCTTAATAGTAAAACATTTTCAAAAAAGATTAAAAAATAATAATTGGCTTATTATTGATAAAAAAAGAAATATGGGAGCAATTTATAATAAAAAAGATATTTTAATAAAATCTTATGATTTAATTAAAATAAATTTATCTGAAAGTAGAGACGAACAACAAATGGTAGAATTATGGCAAACTTTTTATAAAACAATTGCTATTAAAGAACGAGAAAATCTTATTTGTCGACGGAATTTTATGCCTAAAAAATATTGGACGTATATAGTGGAGGTTGAAAAAGAATTATGAAAAAAGTTATTCAAGGAAAATATTTACAAAATAAAATGCTAGAGGCTATTAATTTATTATGTGGTACTGTTAAAGCTACATTAGGTCCTAAAGGAAGCAATGTTATAATTGATCATTCTCAATTTAGTCCTTTTATCACTAATGATGGAGTTACTATAGCTAGTCAAATTGAAAGTGATGATCCTATTATAAACACTATTTTGGAATTAGCTAAAGAATCTAGTGTTAAAACTAATGAAATGGTAGGAGATGGTACTACTACAACCTTAGTTTTATTAGAAAGCCTTTTTATTAATGGAATAAAAATGATTAATGAAGGAATTAATCCCATTATTCTAAAAAAAGAATTAGATGAGGCTTCTTCTTTAGTTTTAGCTAATTTAAAAAAATTAGCACACCAACCGCGAAAAAAAGATTGGCTAAGTGTCGGAACTATTTCAGGTAAAGATTTGACGATTGGCCAAAATTTAAGTAAAGCCTTTCAAATAAGTGACGATATTTTAATTAAGGAAGGCGTTAAAGAATTTGATGAAGTAATTATTAAAAATGGTTATATTATTGAAAGTATTTTAGGGTCCATTTATTTTTTAAAAAATAAAAATAATTTAATTATAAATAGACCCAAAATTTTATTAATGAATAATGCACTTTTAGATATAAAAGAAATAGAAAATGTCCTTAATAATTTAAATAACGAACCATTAATTATTATGGCAGATGATTACAGTAATGAAGTTTTAAATACTATTTTAAGTTTATATTTAGATAATTTTATTAATTGTATTCTTTTAAAAACACCAGGATATGGAATGGAAAAATTAAAAATATTAGATAATATTAAAAAAATAAGTAAGGCATTTATTGTAAATGGCAATATTGATGTAATAGATTTAGGCGAAATAGAAGAAATAAAAATTGATGAAAAAGAAATAGTTATTACTACTTCAAATCCGGAATTTTCTACCTTAAAAAAAGTAGAAATATATGTCGGAGCTTTTACGGAAACCGAAAGACATGAACGAAAAATGCATTACGAAGATGCTTTTAATGCTTTAAGTAATATAAAAAAGGGAGTAGTAATGGGTTCTGGTATGGCTTATTTAGAAGTGGCAAATAATTTAAATACTAATAATATCGGATTAAATCTTTTAAAAAATGCTTTAGTTTGTCCTATTAAACAACTGTTAATAAACGCGGGAATAAGCGAAGAAAAGATAATTAAAGAAATAGTCGAAAGTAACTATAATATTATTTACAATATAACTAAAGAAAAGTTTGAAGATGTTAAAAAAAGTGGAGTTATTGATTCCTATAAAGTAGTAGAAAGTGCCTTAAAAAATGCTGTATCTATCGCAGGAATGTTACTTACAACAACTAGTTTAATAATAAATGAAATGCCAAATGAATTAGGAAAAATATCTAACTATACGGAATTATAAAAAACTTTTTTATTTAATTTACATATTCTATTAATAAGAAGGATGTAAATATGAGAAATAATTATCATAAGGCTTTAGAAAAAGTAAAAAAATTTCAAAGGGAAAATAATTGTTTAAATTGTTTTTGTTTACCAATTAAGGATAATATATTGGGTCCAACTGGTCCCGAGGGTAAAATGGGACCCACTGGGCCTCAAGGAATTCCTGGACCTCAAGGTGAACAAGGTTTACAAGGTGTTCCTGGGGAAAGAGGGCCACAAGGTGTTCAAGGTCTTCAAGGAATATCTGGTAAAATTGGCCCAACTGGTCCGCAAGGAGAAGAAGGACCTATGGGTCCCGCGGGAACAAGTGTAACAATTATGGGTTCTTTTAATACTTTAGAGGATTTAATAAAAAATCATGAAACAGGTCAAATTGGTGATAGTTATTTAGTTGCTGGAAATTTATATGTTTGGAGCGATAATGCCAAAGAGTGGGTAAATGTTGGTAATATTCAAGGTCCCCAAGGAGAAGAAGGACCAACTGGACCTAAAGGGGAGATGGGTAATCCTGGCCCCCAAGGAGAGCAAGGGGTTCAAGGTCTTCAAGGAGTGCCAGGAGAAGCTGGACCTCAAGGAATTCCTGGACCTCAAGGTGAGCAAGGTTTACAAGGGGTTCCTGGGGAAAGAGGTCCGCAAGGTGAAATGGGGCCAATGGGACCTGCTGGCCCAGCTGGTTCTGCATTACTAAGTGCTTATGGGGGTAAATATAATAATATTACAAATATGTTAACTGTTACCAATGCGGGAAATTGGTTACAAGTTCCCTTAATAGAAACTATGGCGAATATAAATGTTGTAAATAATTTAGAAAATACTTTAGTTTTAGAACAAGATGGCGTATATGAAATAAATTATTTTTTAAATATTTTAACCGATAAAAACACAATTCTTACTTTAATGGTAAGACAAAATACAACAATGATTCCTTCTTCCATAATTGCTAAACAAGTTTTAGCAAACTATACAGTTAGTTATAATGGCAGTATTATTGTGGAATTAAATGCGGGAGATAAATTAGATATGGCTCTAGCAACAACTTTAGATAATGTTAAAATAACTTTTGATTCGGGCGTAACAGCTGCTTTAAGTATTAAAAAACTTGATGAACGAGAATAAATTACGATTAATTATTTCTTGTTTTTTTAATTCTTGTAAATTTTTGTCAAAGAAAAAACAAGGGCTTGATATATATATATATATAGTAAAATAAGGAAAAGTAGAGTATTTGATAAAAGGATGATGATGTATATG
>CANRAL010000027.1 GCA_947628585.1 uncultured Bacilli bacterium
TTGTTAAATTTTGTAAAATTTAAATTTAAAAATTAAAAATTAGTGTTTATGGGTTGCAACCATATATATATATATATATAGTAAAATGGGGTTAGAATGATTTTTTATAAAAATAAGAAGGAGAATAAAAATGTTAAAAGTAAATAAAAAAATATTAATATTTTTTTGCATTTTGGGAATAATAACTTCTTATTTTATTATTAATTTATATTTAAATAAGAAAAATAAATTAATCTTAGAAAATAAAGATAGTAAATTAATAAGTATAAAATTACAAGATAAAAATGGAGATTATATTGATAGTGAAATAGATGCTTGGCCTAAAGAAGGATACATATTTAATAAAGAATTGAGTACATGTGAAAATGGGGGAGAAGTAAATTTTGAAAATGGTCAAATAGTATTAAATACAAATGGTAGTGAAAAATGTACTATTTATTTTGATAATAAGAAAACATATACATTATTAACAAGTGAAAATATAAAAATTGAAAATCAAGATACAATCTTAACTAATATGATAAAAAATGGAAGTTACGAAGAGGGTACAAATAAATGGAATAATGTTAATTGTGAAGTTACTTCAGAAAAATCATCTCATGGCAATAAATCTTTAAAATTTAATGTTGTTGGTTATTCAATGAGTGATCAAACTTTAGATGCAACAGCCCCAACATATAATCATAGCTATTATGGAAGAATAATGTTTTTATCTTCTGATACTTTTATTGTAGGGGATTCTCGTTATGAATGGTTCGCAGGTGATTTTTATGGTATAAATGATTTATTATTTACCTATAAAAATATTCAGACAACAGAATGGACATTACTGTCTTATATTGTTAAACTTAATTCAAATGATTACACATCAGAACAATGGATTATAAGAAATTTTTTAATTGATGCTAATGATATTACCTATACAGATGAGTTAATGATGATTGACTTAACAGAAAGTTATCCTAATGAATTACCAACAACAGAATGGTTAGATAAAAATTTAGTATATTTTGATGGAACAGTAAATATAAAAACAATAGATGCTGGAAATAAAGCTGAATTTAAGATAGAAAATGGAACAGGTACAATTACATGTAATAATGGTGGTACTGGAAGTATTAGTAGTGATGGCATAGTAACAATAACTGGAAATAATATTAATACAACATGTATAATTAAATGACTTTACATATTTTGTAAAGTTGTTTTTAATTGAAAACCAAATCATTGATATATATATATATATAGTAAAATGGGCTATAGGAACATATTTAATATGTCAATAAGAAAAATAATAAATTGTAAATTACATCTATAATGATGTATACTAATATTAAGAAGATAAAAGAACATAATAATAAAAAGAGGTTTGTTATGGAAAATAAAAGAAAGTCATTAATATTATTAATTGTTGGAATATTTGTAATATTAATAGTTGTAGTTGGTGCTACTTATGCTTATTTTCAAAGTGTAAATGGAAATACTACTATAGCTAATATAAATGCGACAACCGGTACTATTGATAATTTAACTTTTAGTATGGATGATATAGATGTAAGTACTGAGAATATTGAAGATAATCATAATATAGATAAAGAAGATAGTAGTAAAATAGTAATAAATGCAACCGAAGAAAACTTTGGAAAAAATGGTAAAAGTTTAGGTGATGGTATAAAGGCTAAAGCTCATTTAAAAGCCAATAATACAACCAATGTAGCTAGTAGTAAATATAATGTCTTTTTTGTAATGGAAGAAAAAGAAAATAAATTAATATATACAATGGATAGTAAACATCCTGAGTTAATATTAACAGTAAATGGACCAAATGGTGAAATAAAAGAAATAGATGGATTAGTATATCATGAAAAGGATGAAAAAAATCCTAATGATGTAAGTGGATTTGATATAACAGGGAAATCTGGCAGCTTTGCTATAAAAGTAGGAGAAAAAATAGAAGTAAATTTAGATGATAAAGGAGAAAAAGAAGAAGAATGGGAAATAAAAGTAACATTAATAAATTTAGATAATGATCAAAATAAAAATGGGGGAAAAGAAGTAACAGGGGAAGTAGTAATAACAACTGATACAATGGAAACATATAAACTAGCCCATGTAAATAGTATAAAAGATACAAGTAGTACGGCAAATAGTATAACAACAACAATGGAATATGAAACAGGAAGTAAAGAAATAGTTTCATATTATTTTGGGATAAAAGAAATAGGAAAAGTAGCTCTAGTAAATTTAGAAGATGGAATAAAATGGGAAGAAGCAGAAGGAGCAACCCATACCTTTGAAGGATTAAACGAAAATTATAAATATAAAATATATTGTTATGTAGTAGATAGTGAAGGAATAAAGAGTAATATATATGGAACAGAAATAGAAAACATAGTAACAACAGAGAAGGCGCCAGAAGTAGCAAATATAAAAGTAGTAGAAAAAAGTTATGATAAGATAAAAGTAGAAGTAGAAGGAAAAAAAGGAACAAATGAAATAGTAGGGTATGAATATAAAATAAGTGGAGCAACAATAGACCCAGCAATAATAGAAGAAATAGGAAAAAACACATATACATTTGAAGGATTAGAAGAAAGTCAAGAATATAAAATAGAAGTAAGAGCGAAAGACAGTAAAGAAAACTATTCAGCTGTAAATACTATAACAGAAAGAACAAGAGAAAGTTATTATCATGAAACATGTAATGATGGTAGTGGAGCATGTAAGATAGCTAAGTTATCAATAAATGATAATTCTATAATATTTCATAATTTAGAGGATGCAACAAAAAAAGACTTTTTAAATTATAGTTTAGTAGCAAATGATGATTCATACCGATATAGTGGTGCTGATGTAAATGATTATGTATGCTTTGGAACCGATACATGTAGTAATACCGAAAATTATGATAATTTATATCGGATAATTGGAGTTTTTAAAAATGAAGAGACTAATAATTATGAAATGAAATTAATTAAAGCGGATTATGCTAATAAAGAGTTATTAGGTAGTGGAACAATAAAACCAACTGATGAGACTATAGATTTATCAATAAATGGTTCTTATACAAATATTGTATATTCAAAAACTAGTGGCAGTGATCGTGATAGAGATGCTTTGGCACACAGATATAAAGGACTATTATCCCAAATAGATGCTTATAAATGGCAGGAAAATGGTGATACCTCGACAATTGCAGATTGGCCGACATCTTTATTAAATACTATTCATTTAAATACAAATTTTATTAAAACAATAGATACAAATTGGCTGGAAATTATAACTGATCATAAATGGCATTATAAGGGTAGTAGTTTCATAAATATAATGACTACTAATGCCAAAATATCATACGATTATGAATTAGGTAATTTTGCTGATAACGTTTTGACAAAACCAACAAAAATTGGTTTAGCCTATGTTAGTGATTATTATTACGCTGCAACTTCAAATAATTGGCAAAATTGTGGTTGTAATGGTGATTGTTCCAATCCTACATATAATGGTAATTTGGATGAATATGGTATTCCATATTTGGATTATATAACTGGGAGTCCCGATTTAGATTATCGTGCGGCAATAAATGCCAACTGGCTAGCTAATGGCTTTCAACAAATATTTATTACCCAGGTTTCTGATGATAAAACAAGGATATTTTGTGGCGCTCATAGTGGTGCTGTCGGTTCTTGTTCTGCGGGAAATGACTTTTTAAGTTTTTTACCAACATTTTATCTTAAATCTAATGTCAAAATAAATGATGGAACAGGAACAATTAATGATCCGTATACTTTAGTTATTGGTTAAAAAATATTTTACATTAAATTGTAAAGTTTTTTTAATTGAAAACCAAACCATTGATATATATATATATATAGTAAAATGGGCTATAGGAACATATTTAATATGTCAATAAGAAAAATAATAAATTGTAAACTACATCTATATAGATGTATACTAATATTAAGAAAATAAAAGAACATAATAATAAAAAGAGGTATGTTATGGAAAGTAAAAGAAAGTCAATAATATTTTTTTGTATTTTAGGAATAATAACTTCTTATTTTATTATTAATTTATATTTAAATAATAAAAATAAATTAAACTTAGAAAATAAAGATAGTAAATTAATAAGTATAAAATTACAAGATAAAAACGGAGATTATATTGATAGTGAAATAGATGCTTGGCCTACAGAAGGATACATATTTAATAAAGAATTAAGTACATGTGAAAATAATGGAAAAGTAAGTTATGAAAATGGGCAAATAGTATTAAATACAAATGGTAGTGAAAAATGTAAAATTTATTTTGATATAGATAATATTGGAAATAGATGTAAAGGAAAAGAATTTGCGAGTTGTATAAAAGAAAATTATGAAATAGATGGAGCAATAATCTATCATAATTTAGAAGATGCCACACAAAAAAATTTTCCAAATTATGATTTAGTAGCTAACGATGATTCCTATAGATATACAGGAAGTAATAATATCGTAAATAATTATGTCTGTTTTGGAGCTGATAAATGTAGTGATACTGAAAACTATGATAATTTATATCGGATAATTGGCATATTTGATGATAATAAAAATAATCAATATAAACTTAAGTTAATTAAGGCCGATTATATAACCGCTGAAGAAGGTGGAGTTTCGGAAGCATATTTTAATACGTTTGATCAAAATGAAGATCGAGCAAAATCTTATAGAGGAAAATTACCCCTTTCTAAGATAGGCGGTTATTATTGGGCTGGAAAAGATATTAGATACAATACATGGTCTGGCAGTTTTCTAAATACAGAAAATTTAAATATAATATTTTATAATAAGATACCTGAAAAATATCGTATTATGCTAGAGAATCATATATGGACAGTAAGTGGTAATACTAGTAGAGATTTTGTCTATGAAACGAATGCTTTAAAAGTATATAATATAGAGCTTGGCGAAAATAAAATAAAAAGCGGAGAATCAGGATGTTATGATGGTGTTACTCCAAGAGTATGTACTGAAAAAGATTTAACTTATCAAGATGAAATAGGATTAATGTATGTAAGCGATTATTATTATACAATGGATTCTAAATATTGGCATTTATCAGGGTTTGGTGGAGATGATTATTATTCATATCATAATTTAGATAATTGGCTATATATGGGAATAACTGAATGGACAATAACAAGAGTATCAGATATTTATATAAATGCATTAATGATAGCGACCGCAGGATATCCCTACTATAATATGTATATAAATGTGGCTGTTGATGGAGTAAGACCAACATTTTATCTTAATTCAGATGTTAAACTTGTATCAGGTAACGGTACTATTTCTAATCCATATAAATTATCAATGTAAAAAGGGAAAAATTTTTCTTTTTTTGTATGTAAAGAAATCTAGAGATAATAGACATTTAAACCATATTTTGTTAAAATTAAAGTAATGGTGGTATTATGAATAATATTAAAATAAAAAATAAACATATATTTAAAAATAAATGGCAAATGGTTATATATATGATAATATTTGCTGTTTTAATTTATCTATTTATCTATTTAGGCAGTATAGATTATCATACTGAAGTAAGTGATAATCTTCGAATGCATGAAGATTTTTCAAAAGTTCCTCTAAATAATATTTATAAATATGTTGATAGTCAAGATGCCTACATTGATTTAACTAGTGGCCGGCACATAATTCTTTTTGGTTTTAAAAATAATGAATGGGTTAATAATTTTGCTAGCATTATAAACGAAGTAGCAATGGAAAATGATATTTCGGAAATTCTTTACTATGATTTCTATGAAGATCGTAATGAAAACAATGGTTATTATGAAGCAATTGTTAAATATTTAAATAATTATATTACTTATACCGATACCATTAAAGCTGATCTTTATGCTCCAACCTTAATTATTATGGATAATGGTAAAGTTATTTATTTTGATGATGAAACCTCTTTTATAAAAGGTAACATTAGTCCTAGTGATTATTGGAATGAATTTCAAATAGCTACGAAAAAAAATGAATTAGAAGTTGCATTTAAAAATTATTTAGGAAGTGAGGTTTAAAAATGGAAAAGTTAAAAAATACCTTGGGTTTAATCATATTAATAATTATTCTTTTAACCTTTATTTTTGGGGGCTACTTTTTAATGCGTTATTTTACTAAAAATGAAGGTCAAAAGGAAGTTGTAAAGGATGATAAACCTAAAATAGATTTAAGAATAGATAAAACTAAAGATTATTTATATTATGATAATATGGAAGAAGTATTAGAGAGTGAAGAAATAGAATTTATGGATGTAGAAATTAACATTTCTGGTTTTGAAGATACGAATAATACTTTAAAAAGTGAAATGAATACGATTCGTAAAAGTATTAAATATGGTAAAGATATAAGTAATGCGGGTGAACTTAATCTTAATCCCGATGATATTTATAGTTTAGAATATCGGGATTATCAAGACTATAGTTATAATGAATTTTTATCTTTATTAGTAATGGATTATAAATATAATGTTGTAGATGGTAGCATTCCGACGAATATTGAAAGTTATGTTATCAATAAAAATACTGGTAAAAGAATGATGGGCGATGAATTACTTCAAAAATATAATATAACAATGGATGAAATTAAAGATAAAGTAAAAAATAGAGTAAGTGATATTAAAAATTTAAATGAAGATATATCAGTTGATGATACGATGAATAATTTTAATACTTTTGCTTTATATATTAATAAAGTAGGAAAATTAGCTATTACATATGTTGTCAAAACGAGTAATCTTAGTTATAATGATAATGTAGTTTTAAGTTAAGGAGGATTAAATGGTAGATGTAGAATTAAAAATGATGCAAACGATGGAAAGTTTACAGTCAAGATTATTAAATATAAGGGCAGGGCGAGCAAATCCAGCAATGTTAAACGGCATAATGGTTAGTTGTTATGGCACAATGAGTCCCATTCAAAGCTTAGCTAATATTACCGTACCCGAAGCACGAAAATTATTTGTTAAACCTTTTGATCGAAGCATTCTTAAAGATATGGAAAGAGCGATTAATGAAGCTAATTTAGGTATTGCTCCTACTAATAATGGCGAAATGATTATTTTAACTATTCCCGAACTTAATGAAGAAAGAAGAAAAGACTATGTTAAACAAGCTAAAGCTATGGGGGAAGAAGCAAAAGTTGCTTTAAGAAACATTAGACAAGATGCCAATAATGAAATCAAGAAAGAAGAATTACCTGAAGATGAAGAAAAACATGAATTAGATAAAGTCCAAGAATTAATTACCAAATATAATAAATTAGTTGATGAAGAAGTTAAAAATAAAGAAAATGAATTAATGCAAATATAAGACCTTAAAATTATCTTGAAAAAGATAATTTTTTTCTTTACAATAATTTAAAGGAGGGTAAAAAATGTTTGCTAAAGTAATAATTGAATATAGTGTTAAGAAATTAGATAAAACCTTTATTTATGAAGTAGATGAAAAAGATAAAGATATAATTAAAGTAGGAATGAAAGTAGCAGTTCCTTTTGGCAATAAAGAAATATTTGGTTTTGTTTTAGAATTAATCGATAATGTAGAAGTTTCTTATAACCTAAAAAAAATAAAAAAAATAGTTGATCCCGAATTAGTTTTAAATTCCGAACTATTACAAATTGCCGATTATTTACAAAATTTAACTTTATGTACGAAAATAACTGCTTTACAAACTTTATTACCTTCTAGTTTAAAAGCTAAAAAGCAGGAACATGATTATACTTTTTATGAAACAATTGTTAAATTAAATCCTCTTATTAATATATTAGAATCCAAATTAGCAAAACAAAAATATCCTCAACAACTAAAAATAATTGAATTATTAGAAGACAAAAAAGAAATTTTAAAAAAAGATATTTCTAGTAGTAGTTTAAATACATTAATTAAAAATAATATAGTTATAGTGGAAAAAAGAATTAAATATCGTTTAAATAATAATTCAACTTTAAATACTTCTTTTAAATTAACTTCTCTTCAAGAAAAAGTTTTTGAAGAAGTAAAAAGAAATTTAAATAATTTTAAAACTTATTTATTATATGGTATAACGGGTAGTGGAAAAACTATTGTTTATATTGAATTAATAAAGGAAGTTTTAAAAAGGGGAAAAACAGCTTTAATGTTAGTTCCTGAAATATTATTAACAACTCAAATAATTAAAAGATTTTATGATGTTTTTGGTTCGGATGTAGCTATTTTGCATAGTGCTTTATCCGCGGGGGAAAAGCATGATGAATATTTAAAAATATTTCGTGGGGAAGTAAAAGTTGTAATTGGTACGCGGAGTGCTATTTTTGCCCCTTTAACGAATATTGGCCTAATTATTATTGATGAAGAACATAGTTTAAATTATAAGCAAGATAATAATCCTAAATATCATGCTAAAGATATTGCTTTATTTCGGGCTAAATATCATAATGTTCCCCTTATTTTAGGGAGTGCTACTCCTTCTTTAGAATCTATGGCCAGGGCGAGTAAAGGCCGATACGATTTACTTACATTAGATGAAAGAGTAAATGGAGCTATTTTACCAACTATTACCGTAGTGGATATGTTACCCGAAATAAAAAGCCGAAATAATATTTTGAGTGCCCTTTTAAAAAATAAAATTGCCAATTGTCTTAAAAAAAAGGAACAAATTATTCTTTTATTAAATCGGAGAGGCTATGCAACATTTATTAATTGTAGTAATTGTGGTTTTACTTATAAATGTCCCAATTGTGATATAACCTTAACATATCATGCTAGTAGTAATAATTTAATATGTCATTATTGTGGGTACATTAAGAAAAAAGAAAAATTATGTCCTAATTGTCAAGAAGAAGCTTTAAACTATTATGGTTTAGGAACGGAGAAGTTAGAAGAATATATTAAAGAAATTTTCCCGAAAATTAAAATCGTAAGAATGGATCAAGATACTACAACTAAGAAAGGTTCTTATGAAAAATTTATTCAAGATTTTCAAAATGAAAAATATGATATGTTAATTGGTACCCAAATGGTAAGTAAAGGTTTAGATTTTCCTAAAGTAACTTTAGTAGGAATAATTAATGCTGATACTTCTTTAAATATCCCGGATTTTCGTTCTAGTGAAAATACTTTTCAACTTTTTACCCAAACTTCAGGGAGAAGTGGGAGAAGTAATTTGCCAGGAGAAGTCGTAATTCAAACCTTTAATCCCCATAACTATGTGCTAAATTATGTTAAAAATAATGATTATAAATCTTTCTTTTTGACCGAAATGCAAATAAGAAGAAAATTAAAGTATCCTCCTTATTATTATTTAATTGGTTTAAAAGTAATTGGTAAAGATTATTCAAAAACTTTAAATGAAGCTCAAAAAGTAAAAGATTATATTAGTCAAAAAATAGCTAAAGATACTATTTGTTTAGGGCCTACTACCGCTTTAATTTTAAAATATAATAATCTTTATCGTTTTCAAATAATTATTAAATATAAGTATGATTCTAAAATAAAAGATGTATTAAAGGAAGTAAATGAATTATTTGCTTTTAATAAAGATATTTTTATTGATATTGATGTTAATCCTTCACGTCTTTAAATTAATTAAAGAAATAATTAAATAACTAATTAATAAAGTAATTAAACCTTCCAAAGTCCAAATTTCCCAATAGGGAACCATAATAAAAATACTAGCAATTATAAAACCAAGGATGAAAGAATTACTAATTATGGGATATTTATTAATTATTTTATGAGTAAAAAAACTGCCAATAATTATTCCTAATAAATCTCCGAGAAAATAAAAGAGAAGAGCTAAAAGATATAAAGGTTTACTTAAGGCTTTAGCACTAATGGATTTATAAATATAATATGGGCCTAAAATCATCATAATCATAGACCCACTTATGCCTGGGATTATAGTTATAAAACCATCTATTGCTCCCCATAAACTAAAAAGTAAAAGAAAAGGTAAAGTTATTTTAATATTTTCATATATAATGGGAGTATCTTTAATATTTCCTTTAAGTATTAATAAAAAGATAAAAGCTAAAAGAAAATAAAAAAAGTTGATTTTAACTTTTATTTTTTTAAAAAAATTAGGTAAAGAAAATAAAACTAGATAGGCAAAAAATAATTTAGTAATGTTAGGATACTTTAAAAATGCATATTCCAGTATGGGAGCAAAAATAAGAATCCCACTTATTGTACCTAGTAAAATTAAAATAATTTTAGAGTAATATTTTTTAATATTTTTTAAATAAAGATTTAGGTTTTCTAATTCTCCAGTTAAGTAAAAAATAGTGCCACCGGAGATTCCTGGAATGAAAGAAACTATTCCGATTATTAAGCCAATTACTAGACATTTCATAATAAATAATATGTTGAATAAGTTTTTAATATGTGTTAAAATTTTAGTGTAAAGGAGGATAGTATGAATATAACATTAATTATTATTTTAGTTATTTTAGCAGTTTTAATTTTATGGATAGTTTCAACCTATAATGGCTTAGTTGTCTTAAGAAATAGAGTGAGAGATCAATGGGCCCAAATAGATGTTCAATTAAAAAGAAGATTTGATTTAATTCCTAATTTAATTGAAACTGTTAAAGGCTATACGAAACATGAAAGTGAAACATTAGAAGCAGTTGTGAATGCTCGAAATAAATATACTACCGCTGTTAGTCCAACTGATCAAATGGCAGCTGATGGGGAACTTACTCAAGCCGTTTCTAAATTATTTGCTCTCGCGGAATCTTATCCTGATTTAAAGGCTAATACAAACTTTCAACAATTACAAACTGAACTAACAGAAACCGAAAGTAAAATTGCCAGCGCTCGTCAATTTTATAATGATACCGTTTTACAATACAATAATAAAACTGAAGTTATTCCAAGTAATATTGTAGCTAGTATCTTCAAATTTAAAAAAGAAGCCTTTTTCGAAGCAAATGATCAAGAAAGAGAAAATGTCCAAGTTAAATTTTAAGAGCGTAGAATACGCTCTTTATTAAAATAGAGGTAAAAATGAAAAAAATTTATTTATTATTAATAGGAATTTTAATTATTTTACCTTTAAAAGTTCTGGCAGCTGATTACGATATTAAGCATTACTATATTGAAGCTTTTATTAAAGAAAATGGCGATATGTCCGTGAAAGAAGCTATTTATTTGGATGGTTCTTTTAATGGTTATGAACGCGATATATTATATATGGGTAATGAAAGTACAGAATATGATGCTAGTAATCTTACTAATATGATTATTAAAGGTAAAAAAGTAAATAGTGCTAGTTTTGATATTTTTAATGATACTAGTTTAACTAAATTTAGTGTTACCGATTATGGTTATAACGGAGATAATTATAAATATGTTTTAAGTAATTTAAATGGTGGTTATCGTTACCGAATGTATCAAAATGCTAGTGAGGAAATGGTTGTTTTTTATTTAGAATATACTTTAAAGGATGTTGCTATAAAACATAATGATGTAGGGGAAGTAAGATGGAATTTTATTGGCGATGATTTCGCGGATTCTATTAATGATTTACAAATAAAACTTTATATTCCGCGAGAAGATGAATCGGAAAACTTTCGGATTTTTGCTAATGCTGATAATAATTTAATTGGCGAAGTTAAACCTTTAAATGATGCAAAAGGCATGGGTTTATATGCTTATACGGATACTTTAGAAGCTAATAGTCCTTTAACTATAAGAGTAACTTTTGATAAAAATATTTTAAATTCGAGTGTTTTAAAACAAAGTAATAGAGATGCTTTACCGAAAATTTTGGAAGAAGAACAAATAAATGCGGATAAACAAAATGCTTTACGGAAAGAAATTCGTTTTCGTTATTATTCAACTTTAATAATTTCGGTTTTATATGTGGTAGCTATCCTAATTATCTGGATATATACTTATTTAAAATATGATAAAGAACGAAAAGCCCAATTTAATTTAAAATATAATCGGGAATTTATCGATGATTACAATGTCGAAGTAATAGATTATTTAATGCATAAAAGTATTACTCCTAATGCTTTAAGTGCTTCTTTAATGAATTTAATTTATAAGAAAAATATTAGTTTTATCGATATTGATGGTAATCATAAAAATTATCAATTTACTTTAGAAAATATGGATAATCTAAATGATACGGAAAAGTTACTATGTGAATTTTTATTTACAAGAGTAGGCAAAGAAAATAAATTTACGACGTTAGAACTAAAAAATTATGCTAGTAGTACCCGTACTTGTGATGCTTTTATGAGTAGTTATACTGCTTGGCAAAAGAAAGTTATAGAAGACGGTGAAAAAGAAGAATTTTTTGAAAAAAAGAAAATTGGTATTGGTATTATAATGCTTATTATAGGAATTATGGTTTATTTTTATAATACCTTCTTAAATGTTTTTAGTTTTATTACTTTTTTACCAATGATTTTGGGAATAGTCTTTTTTATTTATACTTTATGTTTTAATCGAAAAACGGAAAAAGGAATAGAACATTATGCTAGATGGCAAGCATTTAGAAACTTTTTAGATGATTTTGGAACTTTTGAATTAAAAGAATTACCCGAAATAGTATTATGGGAAAGATATTTAGTTTATGCTACTATTTTTGGTTTAGCGGATAAAGTAGAAAAAGTAATGAATGTTAAAATTAAAGAAATAGATGTTAATAGTTATGGGTATAATCCAGTTTATATTTATAATAATATTAATGTTGGAAATGTTATTAATAATTCGGTTACAAGTGCTATTAATGGGGCTCATGTAGCGATAAATAAAAAAAATGCATCATCCAGTATGAGTAGTGGTTCCGGTTTTGGTGGCGGATTCTCATCTGGTGGCGGTTTCGGCGGCGGTGGCGGCGGCGGCCGTGGTTTTTAGAAAAAAGAAAGGAAAGGAAAAAGAATGAAAAGTGTTGCAATTAAGGGAGTAAAAGAATTTGAAATTAAAGATATTCCCGAACCAGAAAAAAAAGATAGAGTTATAATTGATGTCAAAAAATGTGGAATATGTGGAAGTGATTTACATTATTGGGTATCTGGTAATCCTGTAGGCCTTGTAATGGGGCATGAATATTCGGGAATCGTAACTTATCCCGGTTCTCGAGATGATTTAAAAGTAGGAGACCGCGTTACAGCTTTACCAATTTCTCCATGTGGTCATTGTGAAGCTTGTTTAACGGGTAATCCTCAATATTGCTTGGAAACTTGGAATGAAGCTACTGGTTTATCACTTGTTAATCCAGGAGCTTTAGCCTTAAAGACTTCATTAAGAAGTGATATGGTTTTAAAGTTACCTGATAATGTTAGTTTTGAAGAAGGGGCTATGGTTGAACCAACTGCTGTTGGCTTCCATGCCGCTCATTTGGCCGATATTAAAGTTGGAGATAAAGTTTTAGTTGTCGGTGGTGGTATCATCGGTTTAGTATCAGCAATGTTTGCCAAAAGAGAAGGCGCAAGTTATGTTGCCGTATCCGAAACTAATCCTCAAAGAGGAGAAAAGGCAGTTACTTTAAATGTTGCTGATGAATGGTTTGATGCTTTAGATGAAAAAGCTTTAGATAATTTAATGAAAGCCTCTAATGGGGGATTTGATGTGGTAATTGAATGTGTGGGTAATGGTCCTGCCGTAACTAGTGCTTTAATGGCTTGTAAAGTAGGAGGAACAGTTGTTCTAGTTGGTGTATCCCTTGATGCCATCAATGTTCCTTTAACCATTGCCGTTATGCATGAATTAAAATTACAAGGAGCCATTGCTTATACCAAAGAAGAATTTGCTAACGTAATTGATTTAATCGCGGATAAAGAAATAGATGTTTTAAAATTTGTCGATAAAACTGTTACTTTAGAAGAAGTTCAAGCATCATATGAAGAACTTACAAGTGGTAAAAGTAGTACGATTAAAATTTTAGTAGACCCTCATAAGTAAGATAATGTTTTATCTTACTTTTTTAGTAAATTGACATTTTTTTCATCAGTAATAATGGTTATCTTTTTAAGAATGTGGTATCCTTAATATATAAAGGGTGTGATAGTGGTGTTTATAGGTGAAGAACCCATTCATATTGAGGCTAATGCCGATATTGGCGAACTAGTCGTATTCCCGGGTGATCCACTACGGGCAAAATATATCGCGGAAAATTTTTTAGAAAATGCCAGATTAGTTACCAATATTCGAAATATGAGTGGTTATACGGGAATGTATAAGGATAAAAAAGTTACTGTTATGGGTAGTGGCATGGGTATGCCTAGTGCCAGTATTTATACTTTTGAATTGATTCATTATTTTCATGTTAAAAAAATAATTAGAATCGGAACATGTGGGGCCGTAAGTCCTAAAGTAAATATTGGCGATATTTTACTTGCTTCTCGGGTTTATAGTGAATCTAATTTTGCTTATACATATAATAATTATCCTAAATATATCGTTGATGCTAATTCCCATTTAAATGATATATTATTAAAAATTGCCGAAGCTAAAAATATTAAATTACATATGGGTTTACTTACAACTATGGATGTATTTGGTCCTTATATTGATTATGAACGAGTATTAAAAAGGATTCCTCAAAAATATGATATATTAGGTGAAGAAATGGAAGCTTTTGGAATCATCCATGTTGCCAATAGTTTAGGCATTGAAGCTACATGTCTAGCAACTGTTGTCGATAGTAAATATTCTAATGTTGTTTTAACTCCCAAGGAAAGAGAAACAACTTTAAATGATATGATTACTTTAGCTTTAGAAGCCATTATAAAATAAGGAGAATGATTTATGAAAGATGAAATATTTCGCTCTTATGATATAAGGGGAAAATATCCCACGGATATCAATGAAGAAGTTGCGTATACTTTAGGTAAAAGTTATGGTTCATACCTTCAAGAAAAATATCAAACTAATCGTTGCGTTATATCGCGCGATAATCGCTTAAGCAGTGAATCTTTATGTCAAAATTTCTTAAAAGGTTTAAATAGTACGGGTTGTAATGCTATAGATTACGGGCAAACGACAACCCCTATGAATTATTATGCCCGTTATTTAAATCAACTTCCTGGGGTAATGGTAACAGCTAGTCATAATCCTAAAGATGACAATGGATTTAAAATTTCTTTTTTAAAAAATATTAGTGTAAATGCTCGAGGAGAAGATATTATTGATTTTAAAAATTATACGATGCAAGGTAAATTTTTAAAAGGTGATGGTAAATGCGAACATCAAAATATTTTTGATAAATATTTAGAATATTTAAAATATTCTATTAAGATGGGAGCTCGTAAAAGAAAAGTAATATTTGACTGTGGTAATGGTGTAACAGGATTATATGCTCGGAAAGTATTTAGTAATTTCTTTATGGATTTTGAAATTATTAATGAAACTAGTGATGGTAATTTTCCTAATCATCATCCTGATCCCGCGGTTAGTGAAAATATGAAAAGTTTACAAGAAGCAGTAGTCAAAAATAAAGCAGATTTAGGAATAGCTTTTGATGGCGATGGCGACCGTATTGGTTTAGTTTTAGATACTGGCGAACTTATGCCCATTGAAGACTATATGATTTTAATGATTAGAGATATGTTTAATAATGTAACTAATAAAACTTTTTTATACGATATAAAATGTAGTAAAAAAATTAATGATGAAATTACCCGTTTAGGAGGCCAAGGTATTTGCTATAAAACCGGGGCTAGTTACACCGAATATAAAGTTTTAGAGGATAATTTGCCATTTGGAGGAGAATATTCGGGGCATATTTTCTTTAGAGATCGAACTAATGATGTAGCCTCAGCTTTTTATGCCGCCTTAAGAATTATTGAACTATTAAGTAAAACTAATGAAAAGTTAAGTAAAATTTGTGAAGATATTCCTAAGTACTATATAACTTCCGAAATAAAAATAGCTACGGAAGAAAGTAAAAAAGAAAAGATTATTACCGCCGTTAAAAATTATTGCCTAACTAATCGTTATCCTATTAATGATATTGATGGCATTAGAGTTAATTTTACTAATGGTTGGGCTTTAGTTCGGCCAAGTAATACTGGTCCTAATATTATTTTTCGCGCAGAAGCAGAATCTCAGGCGGGTATTGATATTTTACAAAATATGTTTATGCCTATAATAAATGAGGCCAATAAATAATAAATGAGGCCAATAAATAACTCTTGACTTAAAATATTAAAAAACATATAATTATTAATGAAAAAACGAAGACGTAAGACACGTATATTTAGGTTTTCTTTTAGAGAATTAGTCAAATTGGTGCAAGACTATAAGAAATAAATAAATTATATATCACTTACTAGTTGCTAAATAAGCCGTTAATCGCGTTAAGATAATTAAGTAAATAAAAGGATGGTACCGTGTTAATATAACACTCCTTAGGGACCATTCTTTTTTTATTATTTGGAGGAGGAAAAATATGAAAAATTTTAAAGAACTTGATAAAAGGGATGTAGCTTTAGTTGAAGAAGATATTCTTAAATCCTGGGGTGGCATTAATGCTATAACTTATCGCCAAAATGAATTAAGAAAGGATGCTCCTAATTATGTTTTTTATGATGGACCAGCTTTTGCTAATGGTTTCCCAGGCTTACATCATATGGTAGCCAAAAATTTAAAAGATGCTTTCTGTAAATATCAAGTAATGCAAGGAAAAAGAGTGATTCGTAAAGTAGGTTGGGATACCCATGGCTTGCCAATTGAAAATCATGTTGAAAAAAAACTGGGTATTTCTTCTAAAAAAGAAATTGAAGCTTTAGGTATTGATAAATTTAATGCAGAGTGTCGGAAAAGTGTCCGGGAAAATGAAGCAGCTTTCACTGATTTAACTAGTAAAATGGGACAATTTATTGATGTAGAACATCCTTATTTAACTTATAAAAATGAATATATTGAAACCGAATGGTGGATTTTAAAAAAGTTTTATGAAGAAAACTTGTTTTATGAAGGAACAAGGGTAGTACCATATTGTCCTCATTGTGGAACCGGTTTAGCTAGCCACGAAGTTGCTCAAGACTATGAACAAGATCCGGCGATAACGGTTTACGTTCCTTTTAAGAAAAAAGATGAAGATGTTTACTTTTTAGTTTGGACGACTACTCCTTGGACTTTAATTGCTAATGTCGCTTTATGTGTTAATCCTAATGCTGATTATTCTTTAGTTTTATCTAAAGGTAATAAATTTATTTTAGCAACATCTTTAGTTAAAACCGTTTTAGGGGATGAAGTTACTATTTTAGATACTTTTAAAGGTAAAACTTTAGAATATAGTGAATATGAACAATTGATTCCCGAATTAGAAGTAGATAAAAAAGCTTTTTATGTTACGTGTGATGAATACGTTACGATGGAAGATGGTACTGGTATAGTTCATATTGCTCCTGCCTTTGGGGATGATGATGCTAATGTCGGTAAAAATTATGATTTACCAAATTTAAATCCCGTGGGTATTGATGGTTGCTATACCGTAGGTCCTTGGAAAGGGGCTTTCGTTCACGATGTAAACGAACAAGTCGTCGATTATTTAAAGACCAATGACAAATTATTTAAAAAACAAAAAATAGTTCATGATTATCCTCATTGCTGGCGGTGTCATACTCCATTAATTTATTACTCTATGCCAAGTTATTATATTGCCGTAAGTAAATTTCGGAGTGATTTAGTTAAAGCTAATAAAAAGGTTAATTGGTATCCAGCCTATGTTGGTGAAAAACGGTTTAACAATTGGATCGAAAACGCTAAAGACTGGAATGTTTCTCGGAGCCGTTATTGGGGTAGTCCAATTCCTTTTTGGAAATGTGACTGTGGCTATAATCATATGGTTGGTTCGATAAAAGAATTAAAAGAAATGGCTATTGAAGAAATTAATGAAGATTTTGATTTACATAAACCTTATATCGATAATATTCATTTAAAATGTCCTAAATGTGGTAGTAAAATGACGCGGATTAAAGACGTTTTAGACTGTTGGTTTGATTCTGGTTCTATGCCTTTTGCCCAATATCATTATCCTTTTGAAAATGAAGAGTTATTTTCTGAACAATTCCCTGCCGATTTTATTTGTGAAGGAATCGATCAAACTCGCGGTTGGTTTTATACCCTTTTAGTAATTTCTACTTTTGTTAAAGGTTGTAGCCCATTTAAAAATGTGTTAGTAAATGATTTATTATTAGATGCCGAAGGTAAGAAAATGAGTAAATCCCGGGGTAATATCGTCGAACCATTTACGACAATTAAAGAATATGGTGCCGATGTTGTAAGATTTTATTTACCTTATGTTTCTCCGGTTTGGACTCCTTTAAAATTTGACTTAGAAGGTTTAAAAGAAGTTTATTCTAAATTCTTTAATCCTTTAAAAAATGCTTATAACTTCTTCAGTATGTATGCTAATGTCGATAAAATAGATACCGATTTATGTCAAGTTGATTATGAAATGCGTCCCGAAATCGATAAATGGTTATTATCCAAATATAATCGTTTAATTATGGATATTAATGCTGACTTCGCCGAATATGATTTAAATAAAGTAGTTCATCATTTAACTAATTTTGTTTCTTTAGATTTATCTAATTGGTATATTCGCCGTAATCGAAATCGTTTCTGGGGTAGTGAATTTAATTTAGATAAAAAAAGTGTTTACATTACAACTTATGAAGTTTTAGTAGGCTTAGCTAAACTTATAGCGCCAATTACTCCTTTTATTGCTGAAGAAATGTATCGCAATTTAACTAATGAAGAAAGCGTTCATTTAACTAATTATCCTGTTGCTAAGAAAGAATATATTATTCCTTCTTTAGAAGAAAAAATGGATTTAGTTAGAAATTTAATTAGTATTGGTCGTTATGTAAGAGAAGAAGCTAAGATTAAAGTTCGTCAACCTTTAGCTAGTGCTATAATTGATGGTAAAAATAAAGACATAATCGCGGATCTTACTTCTTTAATAAAAGAAGAATTAAATGTTAAAGAAATAATCTTTGCTAATGATTTAAATTTATATATGGATATCTTTGTAAAACCTAATTTTAAAGTAGTAGGTAAATTATTAGGTAATAAAATTAAAGAATTTCAAGAAAGTTTAAGTGCTTTAAAAACTAGTGATATAACTAAATTAAATAATGGTATTGATATTACTTTAAATATTGGTAATGAACCATTTAAGGTTACTAAAGAAATGGTCGATATTCGTTTCTCTGCCAAAGATGGTTTTAATGTTGGTATGATAGATAATAACTTTATTATTCTAAATACCGAATTAAATAAAGATTTAATTTCTGAAGGTATTGCTCGAGAACTAGTTTCCAAAATTCAAAATATGCGTAAAACATTAGAATTAAATGTTTTAGACCGTATTACTATAACCTTAAATGTTTCTAATGATATTAAAGAATCAATTTTAAGTTTCCAAGATTATATTAAAAAAGAAACTTTAAGTACTGATATTTCTTATGATGAAGATTTATTAAAAGATATAGATTTAAATGAAGAAAAAATTGGTTTAAAAATTACTAAAGCTTAGGAAAAAGACTATTGACAAATAAATTGTTAATAGTCTTTTTATTTTTGGTAAAAAGTATTATACTAAAAACGTAAGGTTACTTATGTAATGGTGTAAATTATGAAATATAAGGATATGAAAAGAGCGGTTTTATTATTAGAAAATGAATGGAATCTAGGGGCAAAAGAAAGTGGAGCACCTAAAAGACTTTGTGCCTGGATATATTTAATGGAAATTTTAGAAGAAACAGAACAATTTGTTTATTATAAAGAGAATGGAAAATTAATTGGCTTCGCGGGATATTCAAAATGGAATTCTAAAAAACACTTGTTGCAAAAGAAATTTTATAATTTTATTAGAAAAGGGCTATATAAAAGTAAAAAAATAAAAGATTTAAAAGCTTTAAAAGAATATGAAACAAATTATGACTATGTACCTAAAAATATGCAAAATTATTTCGATGGAGAATTATCCATATTAATTTTAGATAAATCATACAGGGATAGTGTGAAAAGTTTTATGGAAAACAAGTAGCACAGAGTAAAAAGATATTAAAATGAAAATTTTAATATAAATCT
>CANRAL010000028.1 GCA_947628585.1 uncultured Bacilli bacterium
TTATGTTAAACATTAGTTAAAATTTCACCGATTTGTAATATAGATAACAAACAAAGATAAACTTTGTTTGAAATAATATAGTAAATGATGAAATCTAAAAAGCAAGGGTCAAGATAAACTCGCTTTGCTCGCCCTTGCTTTTAATCTTTCATCTCGTTCTTTTAAAACTTGTTCTAATTGTTTTTGATTATCTATTCTTAATTGTTCTTTTTTAACTGGATCTTGTCTATGACCTTCAATATATTATAATATTTAACTCTTATGACTCTTGTTAAAACATTTTCGTAGACAGTTATTTCTGTTCCTTTATATATTTGTTTAATTGTATTATCTTTATCTAAAATTTGATAGTAATTATTATTCCAAGAAATCATGTTACCATTAAGGATAGTTCTTTTATCCCTAATACATAAAATATTAGATAAATCCATATTATCTAAAGGAACAAATGCAGTATCTTCTTCTTTTGGTTCATAAGCATATTTGTGATTAAGATAGTTACAATAATAATCGTTAAAGAATTTGTTTAATTCATCAACAGATTTAATATTGTATCTTCTTATATCATTAATTAATCTGTTTTGAATAGTATTATTCCATTTTTCAACTTTGCCTTTAGCCTGTGGAGTATTAGCTGCAATAATATTAATACCTAAGTCTTCACACATATGACCAAATTGAGTTAATTCACCATCTTTAGGATTAATTAAAATAGTATGTCTATCGCAATAAATGTTCTCAGGAATACCATATTTAGTAACTAAAATTTCAAGCATATGAACATAACCTTCTAAGCATTCAGTAGGCATAATCCAACCACATAAGGCTTCACCAGTGGCGTCATCAATAGCTAAATGTAATGAAGATTTTCTACCATTTTGAAACCAATCGTGAGGAGTACCATCAATCATAATTAAAATGCCTCTTCTAGGAGAGGGTTCTCTTAGAGGATGAGAGTCATATTCTTTATTAAAACATTTATGTTTGATAGGTTTAGCCCAATTAAACTTTTCATATAAAGATTCATAAAAGGAATAACTTCTAACTTTAAGATTATTATCTTTAACTACATTGATCATCTTCTTATTGAAAATAATATCTTCGTGGTAAATATCCATAAATTGTTGTATACTAATAGTCGGATATTTATTCTTAAAGTTCTTAATAAATTCAATTTCCTTTGTCGAGGGAGAATTATTAGAAGGTTTATTAGTTAAACCGTGAACTAAAATAGAATCAATATCCTTTTCTTTTAAAAGATTAGAAAATCTAATTATCTGAAGTTTTTTATATCCTGATAGAGAAGCAATTTGAGAATAAGAATAATTATTATTTCCATTAATCTTATTTTGAACAAGTTTTAATGCATACTCTTTATTATGCATACAAAAAATATCTCCTTTCCAAAGAGATATTATACAACATAAGTTTAGTGAAATTTCTAATAATGATATGGTGAAATTTTAAAAAAGGATTAACAAAAAAATTATCTTTATTGACATAATGCGTATTATATTTTAAAATATTGATAGAATAGGTTATGGTATATATGATAGGAAATCGAAATACGAAAATAAAAAATTTCTTATTAAAACATAAGATTGCCATATTAAGTACTTTTGTAGTACTTCTTTTGGCGTGTGTAACTATTTTAATTTCCTATGCCTATTATACAAGTGGAGGCGAAACTAATTTAAATAAAATAAAAGTGGGGGAAATACCTTCAACTAAAGTTCGTTATATGGTAGAAAATCCTGTAACTAATCAATATACCTTAAGTAATAATATACCTGATAGTACCTATGTTTATAACGAATATTTATCTTATTGCGTTAATGGTAGTTCCCTAGAATATAATAGTAATGATAAAAGTTTTCCTATTAATAGTACCGAAACTGATGAAGTATGTTTTGCTTATTTTAGTTATATAAATGATAAAGATATAATTTTAAATGTTTTTGTCGCGGGAAGAGATAATAATTATGAATTATCTACTGGTCAAGAAATTTCTAGTAATTATACTATAGGTAGATATGAATGTACCAAAAAAGATACTATTGTTTCTTATAATCCTAATGCTACGGAACCAAATACTAAATTTACGATTCGCGCTTCAGGTAAAACAATTTGTAATGTTTATATGGATATGGCAGGTATTTAATGTATTGTCATAAATGTGGAAAATATTTACCTAATGAAGGGTATGTTTGTAAATTCTGTGGAGCTTTAATGACAAAAGAGCAAATTGAAAATCAAAAGAGACTAAATAATAAAGCATCTTCTGTGAAATTAAAAAGTGAATTATATGGGGGAGAAAGAATAATTTATAAAAAAGAAAAAGAAAAAAATAATCTAACGGGAATATTTTTTATTTTAGGAATTATTATATTTTTAATTATCTTGGCTATAATACTTAATGTATTGTAGGTGATAATTTTGTTATTAGTAGGAATAAAAATCTTTTTTGCTCGAATTATTGATGTATCTTTAGGTAGTATTCGAACTATTTTAATGGTTAAAGGTAAAAGTAAAAGTGCTAGTATTATTGCTTTTTTAGAAGTTTTTATTTGGTTTATTATTGCTAAAGAAGCTTTAAATACTCCTTATAATTCTTTATTAATTCCCATATTTTATGCCGGAGGTTATGCTACTGGTACTTTAATTGGAGTTTATTTATCAAAAAATTTTGTTAATGAAGTAATTGGTTTACAAGTAATAACAAAATATAATAATAAGGAAATGCTTAAAAAAATTCGCGATAATGGTTATGGAGTCTCCGTAGTTAATTTAAAAAATGCTTATGCTAAGGAGAAAAAAGAAATGCTCATTATGGCTATAAATAAAAAAAGTTTAAAAAAATTAGTTGAAATAATTAAAGAATTTGATCATGATGCCTTTATTATAATTAATGAAACTAAAAATGTGGAAAATGGTTTAATAAAGTAATGTCAAATGCCAAGATAAATATTGACTAAGTTAAAAAGTTATTGTATTATTTAAACATAGAGGTGTGTGTATAAAATGAATAAACGTGGTTTTACTTTAATTGAATTATTGGCGGTTATAGTTGTTTTAGCAATTGTAATGTTGTTGGCGGTTCAAGCTGTTTTGCCGCAAATGGAAATTGCTCGGAAAAATTCTTTTGCCATTGAAGCTAATGGAGCAATAGAGGCAGCTCAAAGTTTCTTTGTTACTAAAGCATTAACAAATAACTTAACGGTATCTAGTAAAGAAGGTTTATGTATTAAAGTTGAAACGATGTCACCAAGTTTTTACAAAGCCGACATTTCTAAATATAAAGGTTATGTTAAAATAACGAAAAAAGAAGGTACTAATGACTTTTTATATCAAGTATATTTAAATAATGGTCAATATATGGCTAATGGTTTAGGATTAGATGCCGGCGGAGCTAATCAAAAAAATATTACTGGTGATGATATTGTCGAATATGATTCTGAAACCTTTACGGGAACACCTACTGGATGCGTAGATGCGGCAACTAAATTAAGTTCATAAAAAAAAGATTTTAAATCTTTTTTTATTTTTAATTATTTTTCACCTTCTTCAAGCATTGTGGTAATAAATATGCCATATCCGGTTAAAGGATTATCGACGATAACATGGGTAACTGCTCCAACTATTTTATCATTTTGGATTATTGGAGAACCACTCATTCCTTGAACGATTCCTCCTGCTTTTTCAACTAATTCTGAATCTTCTAATAAAAAGGTTATATTTTTAATATTTCTGGTTTCATTAATCGCAGTAATACTAATGGGATATTCTTTTACATTTTCTCCATCTAATACGGTATATATTGTTGCTTTACCAATTTTTACTTCATTAGAATTTGCCACATCTAATAATTCTTTATTAGGTAAATTACTTGTATAATTACCATATATTCCATAGGAAGTATTTTTTATAATATTACCATATTTCGTATTATAATAAAATTTAGCGTTTTTACTACCAGCATTACCATTAGTACTTTTATCAATGCTAGTTATGGAATTTCGAAAAATATTTCCACTTTTAATTTCAACAACACTGCTAGTATTATTTTCTATTATTTCATGGCCTAAGGCTCCATAGATATTTGTTTCGGGATCTATATAAGTTAAGGTACCAATTCCCGTGATGTTATCTTTTACATATAAACCAGTTTTATATAAATTATTATCTTTAATTAAGGGTAGAGTTGTCGTTTTTTCTTTATTATTTCGGCGATAGGTAACTATAACTTCATTATTTTTGACGTTTTGTTCAATTAAATTCGTTAACTCTTTTATAGTACTTACAGGTTTATCATTTATTTTAAGAATGTAGTCTCCCGCTTTTAAACTAGGATTTCCTTTATTATATTTACCATTTATTTCATAAAAACCAATAATCATAATTCCATCACTTTTAACTTCAATACCTAATGTTTCACCTCCGGGAATTATTTTATCCGAATAAGCTAAACAACTAATTGGCATAAATAAAGTTAAAATTAATATTAATAATTTTTTCACATTAAATCACCTTTTTATATCATTCCCTAATTAGAAAATTTTAAATTTGTAATAATTGGTAGTTGGTAATTTTTAGAAAAAAAGGACTTGTAATACGTACAAATGTATGATATATTTTTTAAGGGTAAGAAAATTAAACTTTAAGAAATTAGGTATTTATTGTATAATTAATTGTAGGAGGGTTAAAATGAGCGAGAGATTAATTGATGGTAACTTAAAGGAAGAAGATGTTTTTGAAAAAAATATTCGTCCCTTAAGTTTAAATGAATACATTGGTCAAGAACAAATAAAAGAAAATTTAAAAGTTTTTATTGAAGCAGCGAAAATGCGTAATGAACCTTTAGATCATGTATTATTGTATGGGCCTCCTGGTTTAGGAAAGACTACTTTGGCACATATTATAGCAAACGAAATGGGAAGTAATTTAAAAACTGCATCGGGACCATCGATTGAAAAAAGTGGAGATCTCGCGGCTATTCTTTCAACTTTGGAGCCAGGGGATGTTCTTTTTATTGATGAAATTCACCGAATTCCTTCCTTTATTGAAGAAATTTTATACCCGGCGATGGAAGATTTTGAAATGGATATTATTATAGGAACCGAGGGTAAGAGTAAAAGTATAAAAATTGATTTACCTCCATTTACTTTAGTCGGAGCTACGACACGAGCAGGTGATTTATCTAGCCCTTTACGAGATCGATTTGGAATAGTTAATAAATTAGAGTTTTATAGTGATAATGAATTACAAAGAATTGTCAAAAGAACAGCTCAAGTTTTAGATATGTTTATTGATGATGATGCCGCGATGGAATTAGCCCGAAGAAGCCGAAGAACTCCGCGAATTGCTAATCGGCTATTTAAACGGGTTAGAGATTTTGCCTTAGTTGAAGGGGAAGGATACATAAATTTAGAAATTACCTTAAAGTCTTTAGATCGTTTAAAGGTTGATAAATACGGTTTAGATAATATTGATATTGATTATTTAAATGCTTTAATTACCAAATTTAATGGAGGACCTGTGGGTATTGAAACAATTGCCACAGCGATAGGGGAAGAAGTTACGACAATTGAGGATATTGTTGAACCATTTTTATTACAAGAAGGTTTTATTAAAAGAACAGCGCGGGGAAGAGTAGCAACGGAAAAGGCTTATAAACATTTAAAAATTGTGAATCAAGGTTCCCTATTTTAAAAGGAGAGAAAAACATGCATATAATAGATGGAAAAATGTGGGCTAATAAAATTATAGAAGAATTAAAAATAAAAGTTCAAGAATTAAAATTTAAAGGAATAATTCCAACTTTAGCTATAATTTTAATTGGAGATAATCCTAGTAGTGAAATTTACGTTCAAAATAAAGAAAAAAAATGTAAGGAAGTGGGAATTAATTGCCTTATTAAAAGATTTTCGGCAATGGTAAAAGAAGAAGAAGTTATAAATGTTATAAATGATTTAAATAACGATGAAAAGATTCATGGTATATTGCTTCAAAGTCCTGTTCCTAATTTAGATGAAGCAAAATTAATGAATTTAATTAGTCCTAAAAAAGATGTCGATGGGTTTAATATTGAAAATTTAGGTTTTCTTGCTTCTAATGAAGAAAATGTTTTAGCGGCAACTCCTAAAGGAATAATAAAACTTTTAGAATTGGAAAATATCGAGATAGCTGGAAAAAATGTGGTAATTGTTGGTCGGAGTAAAATTGTTGGTCGGCCTTTAGCTTTAGCCTTACTTAATCGGGATGCTACAGTTACAATTGCCCATAGTAAGACTTTAAATTTAAAAGAAGTAACTAGTAAAGCTGATATTTTAATTGTCGCAATTGGCCAAGCTCAATTTATTACCGAAGAATACGTTAAAAATGGGGCAATTGTAATTGATGTAGGTATAAATCGAATAGATGGAAAAATTTATGGAGATGTAAACTTTGATAGCGTAAAAGATAAAGTAAAGGCGATAACTAAAGTTCCTGGGGGAGTTGGACCGATGACTATAGCAATGTTATTAAGTAATTTAATTTATTTAGTAGGAGAATAAATATGGATGCCTTAATGGTTATTGATGTTCAAAACGGTTTTATTACGGAAGAAAATGATTATTTAAAAAATAGAATATTAGAATTTGTTAAAGAATATAAAAGGGGACCAATTATTATTACCAAATATATTAACAATGGTGGGCCAATTGAAGAATTGGATGGATATCATAAAATGAAAGATTCTTGGGAAACGAATTTAATTCCCGGTTTAGAAGAATATGGAAATTATATTTTTACTAAAAATACTTATACTTCTATAACTCCAGAAGTAAAAAAGTTTTTGGTAAGTAAAAAGATTAATAAAGTGTATTTAATTGGTATATCGACTGACTGCTGCGTATTAAAAACAGCTTTAGATTTATTTGAAATGGGAATTAGACCAATTATTTTAGAAGATTTATGTGGTAGTAGTAAAAAGAAATATCATAAAGAAGGATTAAGTATATTAAAAAGAAATTTAGGTGAAAATCAAGTTCAAAAATGTAAGGAGGTAAATAATGGATAAGATTTTAGAAGATGCTTTAAAAAAAGAAAGAACTCGGCAAGAACAAAATATCGAACTTATTGCTAGTGAAAATTATGTATCTAAGGATGTTTTAGCTTTACAAGGAAGTATATTAACTAATAAGTATGCCGAAGGATATCCCGGGAAAAGATATTATGGAGGATGCGAAAATATTGATATATTTGAAGAAAAGGCTCAAGAATATTTAAAAAAATTATTTGGAGCTAAATTTGTTAATGTTCAACCCCATTCTGGTTCTAGCGCTAATATGGCTGTATATCGGGCTTTACTTAATCATGGAGATAAAGTAATGGGGATGAATTTAAGTAATGGAGGACATTTAACTCATGGTCATCCTTTATCTTTTAGTGGTCAAGATTATGAAATTGTCGATTATGATGTCGATCCTGTGACGGAATTATTAGATTATAATGCTATTAAAGAAAAAGCAAAAAAGGAAAAACCTAAGATGATTATCGCAGGAGCTAGTGCTTATTCGCGAATTATTGATTTTGCAAAATTTCGAGAAATATGTGATGAAGTAGGAGCTTATTTAATGGTAGATATGGCTCATATTGCCGGTTTGGTAGCAACAGGACTTCATCCTTCACCAATTCCTTATGCCGATGTCGTAACTTCGACAACCCATAAAACTTTAAGAGGTCCGCGGGGAGGAATTATTTTAACCAATTCGGAAGAAATTGCCAAAAAAATTGATAAAACAGTTTTTCCAGGAATTCAAGGTGGCCCTTTAATGCATGTTATTGGAGCTAAAGCAGAGGCTTTTTATGAAGCAATGCAACCAGAATTTAAAGATTATCAAGAACAAGTTATAAAAAATGTTCAAGCTCTAGCTAAGTCTTTGCAAGAAGAAAATTTTCGAATAATCTCTGGAGGGAGCGATAATCATTTAATTTTAATTGATGTTAAAAGTAGAACGGGCTTAACAGGTAAAGAAGCGGAAGTATTATTAGATAAAATTCATATAACAGTAAATAAAAATACGATTCCTAATGATCAAGAAAAACCATTTATAACATCGGGATTAAGACTTGGTAGTCCCGCGATGACGACAAGAGGTTTTAAAGAAGAAGAATTTAGAAAAGTGGGTAAAATTATTGCTAAGGCTTTAGAAAATGCAAGTGATGAAAACGTTTTAGAAGAATTAAAGGCTGAAGTCTTACTTTTGACTAGTAAATACAAATTAAATTATTAATAGAAGAGGTAGTAAAAATGGTAAAAGTAGAAATTGCAAAAACTTATTTTCAAAAAGAAGATGGAAAATTAGATTTAGATGAATCATTATTAATGTGTGGTCATTTCGCTGGCGTTTGTTATGATGCAGAAGGGTATAATCATATTAAAACGGAAGATTATGCGAAAACAGAAAGAAGAATTGCTTTAACGAAAGATAATGGGCATCATAGTGTTTATGATCACATTTATATGAGTTTAAATATTACGGATTTACCTAAGATTTTAGCGATGGTCTTAAATAATGAACACGAATATACAACTAGTGAAAAATCGGCTCGATATACGGAAATAAAAAATAAGGAAGTAACCGATATTAATTCTAATAATGTAAGTCAAATTTCCCATTTAGAAGTTGAATTATACAATAAATGGTTAGAAATCTTTAAAAGTAAAATTAAAGAACAATATGGTTATTTTTATAAAGATAATAAAATTAAAAAATTAGCTCAAGAAAATGCGCGTTATTTAGTAACTGTATTTATGCCTACAACAATGGTTTATACCACATCTTTAAGACAAATAAATTATATTGTTTCTTGGTTAAATCGTTATATTAAAGAACACGATATTAATAATCCATTTGAAAATAAACTTTCTCAAGCTATGGAAGAATTTGTAAAAGAAATTGAAAGATTAAATATTTTAGATGCGGGATTATTAAACAATGATAAAGATCGCAAAATATCTTTATTCGCCGAAGGATTTACTAAGCGACCTAAAGTATATAGTGATGTTTATACTACATATTATAAAGGAACTTTTGCCGAATATGCGCAAGCGCAAAGACATCGAACTTTATTTTATCAATTAGAATTATTAAAAGAAAGTGAATGCTTTGTACCCCCAATCATTCAAGATGATGAAAAATTAGTTCAAGAATGGTTAAATGATATGGCTAAAGTTTATGAATATTATCCTCAAGGAATGCTTGTAAATATATATGAACGAGGCATTTATGAAAACTTTATTTTAAAGTGTAAAGAAAGACTTTGTAGTGCGGCGCAATTAGAAATAATGCTTCAAACTAGAAAAACCTTAATGGAATATAAAGAAGCCTTAGAAAAAGCAAACGATCCTTTAGCTATAGATATTGTTAAGTATACTAAAGGCGCTCGTTGTACTTTCCCTGATTTTACTTGTTGCGATAATTGTGGTTTTAAAGAAGGAATTAATTTAACAAGAAAAATATAGGAAAATTTATGATTAGTATAATCGCGGCTATAGGTCAAAATAATGAATTAGGAATAGACAATAAATTAATTTGGCATTTAAAAAAAGATTTAGAAAATTTTAAAAAATTAACTTTAGGTAAAAAAATAGTTATGGGAGCTAATACTTATTATTCGTTACCCCAAAAATTGGTAGATCGCGAATATATTGTTTTGTCTACCAAAATAAATAATATTTCTAATGGTCAAGTTTTTCATAATTTTGAAAATCTTTTAAATTATTTAAATAATTTAAATGAAGAAGTAATGATTATTGGGGGTAAAAAGATATATGAACTTTTTTTACCATATGCCGAACGTCTTTATTTGACTGAAATTAAGGCAAATTCTAGGGCTGATGTTTACTTTCCCAAATTTGCTAAAAATTTTTATCATCGACAAGTATTAAAAATGGTAAATGATGAAGAAGTAAATTATGAAATTGTATTATATGAAAGAAGGTTAAAAATGCAAGGTAAATTAATTGTTATTGAAGGAACAGACTGTAGTGGGAAAGAAACCCAAACTAAAAAATTAATCACGAGATTAACCCAAGAAGGTTATAAAGTATTTCCTTTTACCTTTCCTAAATATGATTCGCCAACCGGCAAAATAGTTGGAGGCCCTTATTTAGGAAAAGAAGCTATATGTGAAGGATGGTTTAAAGAAGGGGCACCTCAAGTAGACGCCTTAGTATCTTGTTGCTATTATGCAGCTGATAGACGTTATAATATGCCTATAATATTAAATCATTTAAATGCTGGTGATATTGTAATAATTGATCGTTATGTTGAATCTAATATGGCTCATCAAGGAGGAAAGTTAGCTACCTCTGAAGAAAGACTAAATTTATTTAAAAAAATAGAAAAATTAGAATATGATGTTTTAGAATTGCCTCGCCCTGATGCTATAATTTTTCTTTATATGCCATATGAATATGCCACGATTTTAAAACAAAATCGCCAAGAAGCACCCGATGAAAATGAAAGTGATGAACAACATTTAAGAAATGCAGAAGCAACTTATTTAGAATTATGTGATTTATATAATTTTGCTAAAGTTGACTGTTTTGATGAAAATGGAATTAAAAGTATTGATAATATTCATAAAGAAGTTTATACTAGGGTAAGAAAAATTTTAGAAAAGAAGTGATATTCTATGAATATTAATGAATTTGATTATGATTTACCCGAAGAATTAATTGCTCAAACTCCTTTAAAAAATCGGAGTGATTCTCGGTTATTAATTATGGATAAAAAAAATGGTGAACTTGAAGAAAATATATTTAAAAATATAACGAATTATTTTCACAAAGGAGACTGTTTAGTATTAAATGATACTAAAGTTATTCCTGCGCGACTTATTGGCGAAAAAGTAAATACCAAAGCCGTTATTGAACTATTACTTTTAAAAAATATTGAAAAAGATACTTGGGAATGTTTATCTCGACCTTTTAAAAGACTACACGAAGGTACTATTATAACATTTGGTAATGGTCTATTAAAAGCTGAAGTTATTAAAAAAAAGGATGAAGGCTTAGTAGAAGTTAATTTTATTTATCAAGGTATATTTATGGAAATACTTGATAAATTAGGAACTATGCCACTTCCCCCATATATTCATGAAAAGTTAGAAGATCAAACTAGATATCAAACAGTGTATGCTAAAAATGTCGGTTCGGCTGCGGCTCCTACCGCGGGTCTTCATTTTACTCAAGAATTACTGGAAGAAATTCAAAATAGGGGAATAGAAATTATATATGTAACTTTACATGTGGGCTTAGGTACATTTAGACCGGTGGAAGTAGAGGATATAACTAAACATAAAATGCATAGTGAATATTATATTTTAAGGTTAGATGCGGCAGAAAAATTAAATAAAGCTAAAAAAGAAGGACGGAAAATATATGCTGTAGGTACAACCTCAACTAGAGTTTTAGAAACAGTTATGCATAAATATGGTACTTTTAAAGAATGTAGTGGCAATACGGATATTTTTATTTATCCCGGATTTGAATTTAAAGCAATAGATGGCTTAATTACTAATTTCCATTTACCTAAAAGTACTCTTTTAATGTTAGTTTCAGCCCTAAGTAGTAAAGAAAATATTTTAAAAGCTTATGAATATGCTATTAATAAAAAATATCGTTTCTTTTCTTTTGGTGATGCTATGTTTATCAAATAAAAATAATTCTTTTTTAATTAAGGAATTATTTTTTTCTTGTTAAAATTTTTGAATTATAATTCTCACATAAATATTTGGTTATAATATTATAGAAATCATCTAAATTTTTTTGATATTCTTCTTTCGTAATTGTTTCATTTTGTAAATCGTCATTTAATTTCTTAATCTTACATTTTTCAATAAATTTTATTAATGATTTAGTTAAAATATTAATTGAAGGAGAGAAAAAATAATATAAAATATTCGAGTTTATTATTTCACATAGAAGATCTAACTTACTAATAAAGTTATATATTTCATTGTAACTAGCATAGTTTTCTAACTCTATAATTAAATTAAATAAATCGGCTTTAAAGTATAAACTTTCCATTGTTTTTTGACCAATAATCGTTTCAATTAAACAAGTCATAATCATTTCTAGTTCATAACTTGTATCGGCTCCTTCACAATAAAAATACCGATATTCAAGTAAAGATGTATAGCCTTCATTTAAACCTTCGCCAATTATAAAATAATTTCCTTGTGAAAAACCACAATAGTGAATATTGTCTTCTATAATAGATGAAGATAAATGGAGTAATTCGTGGTAGACATTAAATTTTCTTTTCACCCAAATATAATTTTTTTTGGCACAAAAGTAGCCTTCATTATGAGTTTTTTCTTCTTTTAATTTAATAGCTTCATGGATATGCACATCTTTAATATTTTTATAATAAAGCAAAGGAGACATGTGTTTATTTTCTTGGAACATTTTTTCAAAATGATTTAGTTTTGGCCAAAAAATTTTATTTATGTTTTTATTTTTTAAACGCAAATTTAAATAATCTTCTTTAATTTCCGGTGTTGGTCTAATATTCATTTTAAACGTACTCTCCTTTTTTAATATTTATGATAACACATAATTACTTAAAAGAAAAAAAATAATGATAAAATAAATAAAAAAATACTAATATATAAATAATATTTATAAGTTTTATATTCAATTGGCGTTAAATATTCATTGGGATTTTTAGAATTTATCATCATTAAATATTTATTATTAATTTTGATAAAATTTTGAAATATAGGAAGTCTTAATTTATCGGTAATAATTTCTTCATTTTTTTGATATTTTAATTTATAAAAATACATATAATATTTCTTTTTATAATTTCTTCTAATGATAATATCCGTGCAAGTACAATTAATTTCATTCATGTTCTTTTTCTTTTTAGCTAACTTATAATATTTTTCAAGTAAATAACAAATTATTAAATATATTATTACCATAATTATGGCTTTGTCTTTATGCATTTTTATCACCTTTAATTATAATATAATAAAAAGTTAATATCTTGTCAAAATAATTATTTTTTTATTTACGATTATCGGGGATAATGATAAAATTAAAGAAAGAAGTATAGGTGGTAAAAATGAAGTTACAATTTAATTTAAAAGAAACAGATACTAAGACTAAAGCTCGTTTAGGGGAAATAATTTATAATGGAAAAAGTTATGCTACCCCTATGTTTATGCCCGTGGGAACTAATGCAACGGTAAAAACTTTATCACCTGAGGAACTAAAAGAAATTGGTTCAGGAATTATTTTAGCCAATACTTATCATTTATGGCTTCGACCCGGGGAAGATATTGTAAATAGAGCAGGAGGATTACATAAATTTATGAATTATGATGGCCCTATTTTAACGGATTCAGGAGGCTATCAAGTATTTTCCTTAGCTAAACCTAAAGATATAACTGAAGAAGGAGTTTATTTTAAAAATCATTTAAATGGTGATAAATTATTTTTAACACCTGAAAAATCTATTGCTATTCAAAATAAATTAGATAGCGATATAGCTATGAGTTTTGATGAATGTCCTCCGGCTTCGGCATCTTATGAATATTTAAAACAAAGTATTGAAAGAACAGTTAGATGGGCGGAAAGGGGAAAAAAAGTTCATAATAATCCTAATCAAATGCTATTTGGAATTATTCAAGGGGGACCTCACTACGAATTAAGAAAATATAGTGCTTTAGAAACCGTTAAATTAGATTTTGATGGTTACAGTATTGGTGGAGTAGCCAATGATAATGAATCTAAAGAAGATATGTATAAAGCCTTCCAATATTCAACGGAATTTTTGCCTTCTGATAAATTAAGATATGCTATGGGAATTGGAGAACCAATCGATATAATTGAGGGCGTAATCCGTGGAATCGATTTATTTGATTGTGTAAGTCCTACCCGTTTAGCTCGTCATGGTCATGCTCATACTTGGAAAGGCAAAATAAATGTTAAAAATAGTAAATATAAAGATGATTTTAAACCAATAGAAGAGGGCTGTAATTGTTATGCTTGCCAAAATTATACCTTAGCTTATATTAGACACTTAATTGTTGAAAATGAAACTTTTGGTGCTCGATTACTTTCTCTTCATAATATTTATTTTTTACATTCTTTAATGAACGAAATTCGCCAAAATATTGCTGATGGTACTCTATTAGAATTTAGAGATGAATTTTCTAAAAATTATTATGGAGATAAAAAATGAAAAAAATGGGGTATATATTTATATTTTTAACAATATTAATTGTCATTGGTGGGACTAGTTATAAAGTAATTAAAACTAATCATCATAATTTAATTATGGTAAGTGAAAAAAGAATAATTGAAGCAGCCAAAAGATGTTTAAATGATGATGTATGTAAAGAAAATAAAATAACTTTAGCTACTTTATATGCTAATAATTATTTAGAAGAAGAAATAAATCCTCTTACTAAAGAAATTTATAATAAAGAATCATACATTTTAAAAGAAGAAAATAATTATCAATTTATTGTTGTTGATTAATTTTCTTCTTTTTTTCTACTTATACCTAACATTCCTCCAAAAATACTACAAAGTAGTAATATTAAATAATAGATCATAGTAGGTAAAGTAAATAATTTTTGACTTACAATCAAATTAATTATAATTAAAATAAATAAAAGAATTAAACCAATTTTTAAACCGGCATAGTAACCTTTTTGATTACTTTTAATACCTCTTTTAAATCCTAAAATTAAAAACATTAAAATATTAAAGATAAATAAAAGAAAATTAGTTATAGTACTATTTAAACCAATTAAGTTAAGTAAACTACAAATGAAGGTTAAGAGAATTAAAAATATTAAATAAAATCCTACTTGTTTTAATAAAATTTTCAATATAATCACCTAATAATGTATATGTATTTGATTAAAATATTATGAAAATGTTCATAATAATATTGGTGATTATAGTGCTAGTATTAAAAGTTGTATTTCGGACTATCTTTTTTTATTTTTTTGTAACCTTGGCTTATCGAATAATGGGTAAAAGAGAAGTAGGACAATTGGGAGTTATTGATTTAATTGTATCTATTTTAATTGCTGAATTAGTAGCTATTAGTATTGAAAATGCTAAAGATTCAATAATTTTAACTATTGCCCCAATTATGGTACTTGTTTTATTAGAAGTTGTCTTTGGCTTTATTGCCGTTAAATCTCGTAAATTTCGAACCTTTTTTGATGGCAAACCTTCACTCATAATTTGTAATGGCAAAATAAATTATCATGAAATGATAAAACAAAGGTATACTTTAGATGATTTACTTATTAGTTTACGTCAAAAAGAAATAACTGATATTAATATGGTAGAATATGCTTTTTTAGAACCTAATGGTAAATTATCAATATTTAAGTATAAACCTTTAAAAATTAAAACAAGCTTACCTTTAGCCTTAATTTTAGACGGAATTATCCAAGAAAATACTTTAAATTTAATTCATAAAAATCGGGACTGGTTATTAAAAGAATTACATAAAAAAGAATTAAAAGAATCAGATATATTTTATGCATTTTATAAAAATAAAAAAATATTTTTAATAAAAAAGTGTGATGTAATGTAATTTTATTTTCCTAAATTAAAAAATTATGTTATAATTTTTTATGATAGATAACTACTTCGTGAAATAGGCATTAAGGAGGAAGATAAAAATGAAAGTTTTATGTATAGGCCATTCAAGTTATGATATTAGTTTACAAATAGATGAATATCCCGAAGAAAATACGAAACATCGGTTTGGAAATAGTGTTCGTTGTGGTGGAGGACCCGCGGGAAATGCTGCTTTTTTATTAGCCAAATGGGGTATAGATACCACTCTTGCCACGGTAGTTGGAGCCGATGATTTTGGTGAAAAATTAAAAAAGGAATATTCCGAAGTTAATATTGGTTCAACTTATATTGAAACCAGTTTTGATCAACCAACTTCCTTATCTTTTGTTTTAGTAAATAAAAGTGGTTCGCGGACAGTTTTTAATGTCCAAGGAGAATTTACACCTTTAAAGAAATTTAATTATGATTTTGTTCCCGACATTGTCTTTACTGATGGACATGACTATGGAGCTACAACTAATGCTATTGCTAAATTTCCTCAAGCAATAAAAATAATTGATGCTGGTCGGATTACTAATGAATTATTAGAATTATGTAAATATATGAATTATATAGTTTGTTCTAAAGGTTTCGCGGAAACGGTCAGTGGTTTTAAAATTGATTATGATAATCCCAATACTTTAGTCAATGTTTATGGAACTTTAATGAAAAAATATCCTCAAGCAAACATTGTTATTACTTTAGAAAATCATGGAGCTTTGTATAAAGATAATCAAGAAATTAAAATTATGCCTGGGTTAAATGTAGAAACAGTAGATTCAACAGGCGCTGGCGATATTTTTCACGGAGCATTTGTTTATGGCATAGCTAATAATTTTCCAATTGAAAAAACGGTAACTTTAGCTAATATTGCAGGAGGGTTATCAGTTAAAAAAATGGGTAGTCGCTTAAGTGTTCCTGAATTATCTGAAGTTTTAGATGAATATGCTAAAAAAGTTGCTGCTCCCGCGAATGGTAATCCTGAAAATCAACAAGCCCAACAATAATGTTTACTGATAAGGCTCCTCATTTAGATTTACATGGGGAAATTGTAAGTATGGTTGAAGTTTTAGTAAATGATTTTATCAAAGATAATTATCTTCAAAAAAAAGATTTTGTAGTAATTATTCATGGTAAAAGTACTAATATTTTAACTAAAGAAGTTGCTCGCGTCTTAAAAAAGAACGTATTAGTTAAAAGTTTTAAAATAAATAATTGGAACTTGGGAGAAACAATTGTCGAACTTAATAAATTGGATTAAAAAATCCAGTTTTTATTTTACACGTCTATTTTTGTAAAAATTATATTTAAAGGCGACAATTAATACAAATATTTTATCATATATAACAATTAAAAATAAATAGTGTTTACATAAATTTGACAATTTTTTTAATTTATGCTATAATCTTTATGTAATTAAGGGGGTATGTAATGATGAAAAGTTACATTCTAGATTATGCAAACGAAAATGAATTTCGTAAATTAGAAAGAGCCATTAAAAAATATAATATGTTGGCTTATAAAAAATTAACTTTTGAATATTTTAGTGCTTTAAGAAATGGTAATTTTTTAGGAGATAAGATTAGTTCTAATAAAAAGAAAAATACCGAAACTTATGAATTAAAATTACCTGGTGATAAAATGTTTACGCAAATTCATGGAGAAATTAAGTTAGTATATACAGTTCATAATGATAATAATACGATTATGTTAGAAACAATTACTCCATCCGATATTTTATTAGAAGGACATCGTAGTGAACTTACAACTTATAAAGGTATTATGATTTCTAAAGCTAATGCATCTAAAGATATGTTTAAAATTGATTTACTTAATATGTTACAAAATAAATAGACACTTTAATTAGTGCCTATTTTTTGTAATTATTTTAAAGAATAAATCCTTTTCATAACAGTTTTGTTATCATAATTGTCATATTCTAAGGCTCTTTCAAGCTCAGGAATTTTAAACAAATCCCAATATTCTAATTTAAAATGATATGTTGCAACACCTAAAGGGGTATTAATTCCCGCGATAAAATCTCCTTCAAACATAGGGTCATTTTCTTCGTCAAAGTGTTTTTTGGATTTCCAAGATATATTAGGATTTAAATTACATAAAGTACAAAATAAAATTAATTTATTTTGGTATAGTTCTAAAAAAGTGTGATGACCATCACTAATTTCTTTAACATTAATGTTTTTGGCTTTTTTCTCTTTTAAGATTAATTGATTAATTTCTTCGATATTCATAATTTATCCTTTCTTTTTCTCTTTTTAAAATTTTTCGTAAATAATTTTTTTCTTTAGAATTTTCCTTTATATATTTTTCTATAAATTCTTCAATAGCATCTTTAATATTCAATTTTTCATTTAGAAATATTTTTAAACAGTCTAAATTATATTCTATATTATTTTTCGTTTTCATTTTTACTAGAAATTGAATTATAAGCAAATATTGAGTAGAATCAATATAATTTTTATCTATTAAAAGTAGGGAATTAATTAAGGTATTAATTTTATTATAATTCCATTCTTTTAATAATTTTTTCTTTTCTTCAATACTAAGATTATTGGCATTTATATTATCGGTAATTTTACCTAATTCATTTATTAAATAATTACCAGGGTCAATTAAATATAAATTTCCATTATATATTGTATTATTTAGATTTATGTCTCTTAAAATAACTAAATTATTATTTAATAAATCTAAATCTTGTTTTATTATTTCTAATTCTTTAAAAAAAGAACTAACGGGTTCAAAATCTAGATTTTTTTCTCCAGCAATGTAGGGCATTTTATAGCCAATAGCTTCTCCCTTATCATTTATTATTGCTCCCGTTGGTAATAAAATTCTTTTGGTGGGAATTTCCTTTAAAATATTTATATTATTCAAATTTAGATGCGAAAAAGGATAATTCTTTTTATAAATTTTTATTACTAAATCATAGTATTTATATACTATTACTTCTGAACCTCTACATGATAAAAATTCGAACATATCGGTATTTAAAGATTTTCCATTATCATCATATATATTTTGCATAATTTTTCTCCATATAAATGATATCACAAAAATTATAAATTTTAATATTTTGTTCAAAACAACATATTGTCATAGTCAATATGCTTGGTATAATTTTCGTAGGGAATATTAGTTGTTGAGTGTCTATCAAATCTCTTATAGAGAGGAGGTTTGATAAAAATGAAAACTAAGACTTTTGTTATAAAAGTTCTAAAGTTCATTGCTATCATTTTATTTCTCCTCGTTATGATAGTAGTAATAAAAAATGACACTTAATTCTTCATTGAATTAAATGTCTAAACAATATTAATTGGGTAGACATTCAACTCGCAAAAAC
>CANRAL010000029.1 GCA_947628585.1 uncultured Bacilli bacterium
TATATAAATATACAAGTTATTTACAAATGTAACTTCCCAGTTATAAAAAATCGGGAAATTAACTTTTTATTTAATGATGTAAAATTTAATATTGCTATAAATAAGGTAAAATGATATAATAGTTGTGAAAAAAAAACGGAAGGGAGGGCGAAATTCATGACTAAAGTAGTAGTACAAGGTGGAGACCTTGAAACAGCAATGCGTAAATTTAAAACTAAATTTGCCAGAAGCGGAGTCCCTTCAGAAGTTAAAAAAAGAAAAAATTACTTGAAACCAAGTATTAAAAGAAGAAATAAAAAAGAAGAAGGAATTAAAAATTCTCGAAAACATAATCATGACTAGCAATTTGCTAGTTTTTTTGTTAAGTTATGAAAATAAAATTGCATTATTTAGAAAAATATGATAAATTTATTATGATAGGTAGGGTGACTTAGAGTGAATGGCCACATTATAGATAAATATAAAGATAAAAAAATAAAAGTTTTAATATATTACGCTAAAATATTAGAAACATTAATAACCCTTGAAGATAATACTTTGTGGAAAAATGCTCATGAATTTCAAATAATAAATGAAGGTGTTACCAATATTTTTGCTTCTAAATACTATTTTGATAATAATATTAATCGTCATGAAGCAATTGAATATTTAAATGATAATATTAATGCGGTTTTATTAGCTATCATAGAATATTATAAAAAATTAAATCAACCTAATATTATAAAAGAGAAAAAAAATGAAACTTTTCTTTTATCCGTTATCATTTGTAGTGCTAGTTTCGTAGATATTGCTAGTAATTCCATAGATGGTAATTTTGGTTTAATGAAAAGTAATTTAAAAAAATTATTAAAGTATTTAAATGATACTGGTTTATTAAAAGTATATTGGCAAAATAAAATTATTTTAAATAATTTATTTAAATTAGTAAAAGAAAATCTTAATAATGAACGTAAATTTTTTGATTTATTTAATAGTTCTAAATACTATAATGAATATCAAATAGTAAGTACTAAACCTTTATTATATAAAGTTAAATTTATATATAAAGTAGAAAATATAGCCGATCAAGATACAAATATTATAAAAAAATATCAACATTTATATTTAAAGAAATATTTAGAAATATCTTATGAGTTATTAGCTATTCAATTAATGAAAGAATATATAATGAATAAAATGGTTAATACTTACTTAGTACCTTTAGTAAAGGATAGTAAATTAGAATGTTTAGATTATCCTTTAATTAAAGATAATATTAGATTATTAGTTCCTTTAGAGGAAATAAATAGTTTTCAAAATACTTATAATTTTAAAATAATTTATTATTATAATGGTGATGATGAAAAAGAATTACTTAAATATGATAAAATTGATGTTTTAGTTAAAAGTAAATTATATCAAAAGTTAAATATTAATGATTTAAAAATAAATGTTATAGAAGAAAAAATAGGTAACAGTTATTTAGAAAATGATATATGTAAGAAGGAGGAAGAATAATGAGTGTGTATGGTGAGTTTTTTACAAAATTTATGACCCCATTTTTTGATGGTTTAGTGAGTATTTTTAAATCTTTTTTTCAAGGTTTATATCGAATGTTTAATGTTATTACTTATATTGAAATAATAAGTGATTATAAGGATAATTTAACTGGGGTAGGAATGGTTATTTTAATTTTTTCAATTATCTTTTTAATAGCTATGTTTGCTTTTATTTTCTTTTGTATAGTGCAAACAGTTAGAACTTATTTAAGATATAGAAGAAATGTTCGTAAAGAAGATATGTTAATTGAAGAAATTGAAAATTTAAATAATGATATTTTAAAATTAAAACGGCAAAATGCCAAAATTGCTGAATTAACTAATGAAGATGGTGAAATTGAATTAGATGAAAATGGTAATCCAGTTAATTCTTTAAAAGAAGGAGAATCGAGATTCTTTAAACTTAGTAATGTAGATGAAAAATTTCAAGAATATACTCCTGAAGAAATTGTTAATAAATTTTCTTTGGAAGAATTATGTGATTTATTCCGAAATTATTCTGCAAGTCAATTACATTTGTATTATGATATTAATTTAATTCGTTTATTTATTGCTTCTTTTGCTTCAAATAAATTAATTATTTTGGAAGGTATATCTGGAACTGGGAAAACTTCTTTAGCGTATGCCTTTGGTTCTTTAATAGATAATGAAACAACTGTAGCATCTGTTCAACCATCATGGCGTGATTCTACCGAAATATTTGGTTATTTCAACGAATTTACTAAAAGATTTAATGAAACGGAAATATTAACTAAAATGTATGAAGCTCAATATACTGATGAAGTTTATATTACCCTTTTAGATGAAATGAATATTTCTCGGGTCGAATATTATTTCGCCGAAATGTTATCTATTTTGGAATTGCCTAATAAAAAGGACTGGGTAGTTGAATTAGTTCCTAATGTTTGGGATCATGATCCTGTTAAATTAGATGAAGGAAAATTAAAAGTACCTGAAAATATGTGGTATATTGGAACAATTAATAATGATGATTCAACTTTTATGATAACTGATAAGGTTTATGACCGGGCTATGCCAATTGCTATTGATGATAAAGCTGAAGAATTTGAAGCTCCTAAAGTTGATCCATTTAAAATTAGTTATAAATATTTAAATAGTTTATTTGAAAAAGCAAGTGAAGAACATGCTGTTAGTGAAGAGAACTTAGAAAAAATTAAAGAAATGGATCGTTATGTAATTGATCATTTCCGTTTAGCTTTTGGTAACCGGATAGTTAAACAATTAAAAGATTTTGTTCCCGCTTATATAGCTTGTGGTGGAGATGAAATCGCCGGTATTGATTATTTAATAGCTCATAAGATTTTAAGAAAATTTGAACAATTAAATTTAGCTTATATTAAAGATGAAATAGATGGTTTTATTGCTTATTTGGAAAAATTATTTGGCGAAGGAAAAATGCCAGAATGTAAAGCATATTTATTAAGATTAAAGAAAACAATATAACATGAGGTTAGAATGAAAAAAATAAATTCAATAATTGCTAATTTAAATGAAGAAGCTCTAAATGATTTTATAAAACAAAATGATTCAAAAATAAAGGCCACAACTAAAGTTCATAAAGTTATTAGTGATACATCATGGATCGATATGATTGAATCATCTATTCCTTATTTGGATAATATTATTAGAAATCCTCGACGTTTTATTGTTCAAGAAGAAAATATTGTGCCAATTGAAAAAACTAAAGTAGTTACCGAAGAAAGTATTCGGCATTTGGCTCAAAATACTAATCTAATTCAAGATGTGGAAGAAGATGGAACGGTTATTCCTCTTAAATTACTTAATGTCTATCGAGAAGAAACAGTTGATTTATATGAAAATCGTTTCATTAAATCATTGGTAGATAATTTATATGGTTTTGTAAATGATAAATTAAAAGGAGAAGTAGAAGATTCTCGGGTAGATGTTGTCAATAATGTTACCTATAATATTAATCAAAATAATTTAAATGTGTCATTAAAAATTGAAAGCAAAAATAGTGAACTTATTAAAGAAAGTAATAGTGAACATACTTTAGAAGAAAGAATAGAGCATATTAAGGAAGTAATCGCGGCTTTTAGGTCATCACAATTTATTAAAGGCCTTGCCGCAAGTCAACCAGTTCGGAGTCCTATTCGAAAAACCAATGTTATTTTAAAAGAACCTAATTTTATAAAAGCCTTAGAATTATGGGAATATTTGGAAAGTAATGCGATTAAACCAATAACGGAAGTTACTGATGAAGAATTGGATCGTTCTCAAGAATTAAAGAATGATTATGACTTTGCATTTTATATTCAAAATGAAGCATTAAAATTGAATAAAGATGCAAATTATGATAAAGTATTATTGCCAGATAAAATGAATTTAAATCTTTATTTAGAAAATTTAATTAAAGATAGTGGGCTTAGTGAAAAAGACTTAAAAAAACAAATTAATGCGGAAATTAAAAATATTTACACTAAGCGAAAAAGAGAAGAAAATAATGTTAAAAAAGAATTTAATTTATTAATAAAGGAATATGAAAGAAAGAAAAATAAAGCTTTGTTAATGTTAAAGTGAGGGTAGATAATAATGGCCAAAGAAAAAAAAGTAAAAAAAGAAAAGAAAAGGGCAAAAATATTAAATAATCGTGAAGTCATAAATTTAAAAGAATTTATGCTTTTAAATCGGGAAGAACAAGATAAAAAAGTAAAAGATACTTTAATTAAAATGTATGAAGATACCCTTGAAATAGAAAAAAAATATATTGAAAAAACATTAAATTTAATGTATGAAGTAAAGGATCGAGAAATATATTTACCATATAATTTAAGAGTATCTAAAGATGGTAGTAAAATTATTTTTGATTTTGTTGAAAGAAGTAATTGGTGGTTATTTTTACTTTTCTTGTTTACTTTTTTATTTGCCGGTATCGCGGCAACTTATTCTGGTGTTCAATTATTAAATAAAGAAAAATTGAATATTGATTTAGATGGTGATGGAGTTGCGGATTTAAACATAGATCTTGATAATGATGGATTTTGTGATATTAACTGTGATGAAAATCGAGATAGAAAACCTGATAAAAATTTAGATTATCGAGGAAATAGAGATGCGACTTTTAATGTATTACAAGAAGATGGAAGTATATTTAATCCGACGAATCAAGATTTAAATGATGATGATATATGTGATTTAAACTGCGATACTAATAATGATGGGTGGCCAGATACTAATTTAGATATAGATGGTGATGGAAAGCCCGATTTAAATGTTGATCGTAATGGTGATGGAACCCCAGATTTAAATATTGATAGTGATGGGGATGGGAAGCCAGATGTAAACGTAGATGTTAATGGTGATGGTAGGTGTGACTACAATTGTGCATCGACGGATACTGATAATAAACGTGAACTTAATGTTGATAAAAACGGCGATGGTAAATGTGATGTCAACTGTGATACCAATGGTGATGGCATACCAGATACTAATTTAGATTATGAAGGAAACAAAGAACCAACATTTAATAAAGAAGATGAAAATGGAAATATTACAAATCAAACAAATCAAGATACCAATCGTGATGGCAAATGTGATTTGAATTGCGATATTGATAAGGATGGCTGGCCAGATACCAATTTAGATTTAGATGGTAATGGAACTCCTGATATAAATGTTGATATTAATGGTGACGGTAATCCAGATTTAAATTTGGATACAGATGGGGATGGAGTTTGTAATATAAATTGTGATAATAATAATGATGGTAAATGTGATAATTTCTGTATTTTTAATCAAAATCAAGATGATAAAGATCTTAATGTTGATTTAGATGGCGATGGCAAATGTGATGTCAATTGTGATATCAATGGCGATGGAAAGCCTGATATAAATGTTGACCATGATGGTAATCGTAAACCAACATTTAATAAAGAAGACGAAAATGGAAATATTACGAACCAGACTAATCAAGATACTGATGGCGATGGCAAATGTGATTTAAACTGCGATACCGATGATGATGGTTGGCCAGATACTAATTTAGATATAGATGGTGATGGAACCCCAGACTTAAATATTGATACTAATGATGACGGTTATCCTGATTTAAATATCGATACTGATGCTGATGAAGTTTGTGATATTAACTGCGATGATAATAATGATGGAATATGTGATCGTTTCTGTACGCAAATAGTAACGCCGGGTAATCCAAGTGGTGGTAATATATCCCAAAGTGGTGATGGCAGCACGGGAGTTGGTACTCCTAATTTAGTTGTTACATTTGAACATCAAGACCGAGTTATCACGGAAAATCTATATCCCGATGATCAAGGTGAAAATTTTAATACTAAAGTACCAGATATTAATTTTACAATTGAAAATACTACAAATTATCCAATGTATTATGACTTAAGATGGGAAATTTTAGAAAATACATTTGAAACAACCAATTTCAGGTATAAAGTTGTTGGAGTTAATGGTGGCTATAGTGAAGACTGGATTACAGCTCCTAAAGAAAATGCTTTAATTAAAGATCGAATATTAATTGAACCAAATACTATTCATAGTTATACTATTTCTTTAACATTACATGGTACTGGAGAAGAACAAAACATAGATCAAGGTCGAATCTTTGATGGCAGGGTAGTTGTTTCTTTAGCGGGATAAAAACTTTACAAATTTTGTAAAGTTTTTTTAAATTGTAAAATGAGACCTTGAGGATATATATACACATATAGTAAAATGAGGAAAAGTAGAGTATTTGACGAAAGGAATTGATAGTATGAATAAGAAAAAATCATTAGTATTATTAATTGTTGGAATACTAGTAATATTAATAGTTGTAGTAGGAGCAACTTATGCTTATTTTCAAAGTAATAATGGTAATACAACAATAGCTAATATAAATGCGACAACCGGAACAGTAGATAGTTTAACCTTTGGAGTATTAGATAAAAATGTAACTATAAATGAAAATATGGATAGTGTAAAAGATAATATAATAGATAATGATAATGTAAGTAATAATATTATAATAAATGCTAATGAAAGTAACTTTAATAATAATGCGGGAACAAGTTTAGGAGATGGAATAACCGGAACAGCTATACTTATAGCCGGAGATGATGATTATAAAGCAGAAGGAACATATAATGTATATTTATATATAAGTAAAAATGAACTACAATATAGTAGTTATAAAAAAGATACGCCAGATGACCCAGATACCGGCAAAAATGTATTAACTTATATAAATGAAGAAGAAAAAAGTAAAGCAACAGCTGAAGAGTTAAATGGATATAGTCCCATCCCTGAATTATATTTAACAATTAAAAAGGGAGATACAGAAATCAATAGTGGAGTAACAATAAATGGAGAAGATTTAAGTTATACAGGGGGCTTATTTGGTGATCCTGATGCTACAGACAAAACAGCAAAAACCTTAGGAGGATTTGATATAACGGAAGCGGAAGGATTAATCAAAATAAGAGTAAATGAAGAAATAAAAGTAGAAGGAGATGCAGGTAACCATACAACAACAGATACCTGGCAAATAATAGTAACATATAAGAATTTAGAATATAATCAAAATTTAAACACAGGAAAAAGTTTAACCGGCCAAGTAATAATTCAAAAAGAAGAAAAAGTGTTAACCTTAGCTGATTTTTGCACAGGAGAAAAGATATCAGAATGTTTTCCTGAAAATTATAAAATAGATGAAAATATATATTTTCATAATACTGACTTAGAAGGTGGAGCTATGGATGATTCTTATCGTTATAGTGGTTCTGATGAAGAAGTCAAAAACTATGTTTGCTTAGATGGAAAAACAGCCCCAACAACAACAGGACCATGTGATAATGGTGATGCAGACCTTTATCGAATAATCGGCTTATTTAAAAATGATAGCGGTCAATATGAAATGAAACTAATTAAATATGATTATGCAACAAGTGCTCAATTAGGAGAAGAAGGCGCATACGTATCAGCATATAATTACGGAGATACTAATAAGTATAAAGGAAACCAAGATAATATAGATAATATAGGTGGCTACTACTGGACAAAGCATTACAACAATGTAAATGAATGGGCAGGAAGCACGTTGGAAGAAGTAGGAAGTGAATTAAGAAAAACAAACTTAAATACTTATTATCTAGATACATATTTAAAAGAAGAAAAAGGAATAGATACCGACAATTTAATAACAACCCATACTTGGAGCTTGAATGGCCATAGTACTAGTAGTGTTACCCCAAAAGAAATGTATGATAATGAAATGGATAAGGTAGAAAGTAGTCCAAGTGTACCAACCAAAACAAAAACATATCCAGATAAAATAGGATTAATGTATGTATCAGATTATGGATATGCAGCGAGTCCAAGTAGTACAAGTAACTGGACAACAAATGTAAATAAGTATGATTCAGTAACAAATAGTAACTGGATGCATAGGGGATTATACGAATGGACTATTTCCCGTATTTCGTTGGAGTTTGATACTGCCTTCGCTGTACACTCCGGTGGTAATGTTTCCGACGGTTTTGTTGGTGGCTTCCAGCATGGCGTGCGTCCTTCCTTCTATCTTTCATCTGAAGTTCAAATAAAAAGCGGTGATGGAAGTTATGATAGTCCATATCGTTTAACTATATGATTAATTATTATTAAAATGAATTATTAAAATAAATTGACAAGGAAAAAATAAAAAAGTATACTATAAGTATGTTACCGGTTAGGTAACGCCTATTGGTTGGCGCTACACCAATATAATTTGGTTAGCGCTTATTTTTATGGTATCAACTTGTAAATAATCAAGATGAGCATAATTATAATTACTAAAAGAATACTTTCTTTTTTCATTGCCATCACCTACTTTCATTAACAAAGATGAGTATAAAACCCCCTCGTAAAAATTACTCATAAATGTGGTAGGCGCTACTAACCAAGTAACAAAGACTTTATTATAAGAGAAAAATAAGCAAAATCAAGGTTTTCGACAAAACAAGATATAAATTGATAATTATATTTAATTTTAGATTTATGAATGCTAGTATTTTAAAAGAAAATTTGTTAAAATGTATGTATGGATGAATTAAAAAAAATAGGTAAAATATTAATTAAAGATAGTGAAATAGAAAATAATGATAATGTTTTATTTTCTTTACTTTGTTTAGAAATATTTCAAGCTGGATTATCTTGGGAAACTATTCTTAATAAAAGAGATAATTTTAATTTAGCTTTTCATAATTTTGAAGCATCTGAAATTATGAAATATGATTCTTTAAAAATAGATGAGTTATTATTAGATAAAGGAATAATTCGCAATAAGAAAAAAATTATGGCTGTTATTAATAATGCTAGAATTTTTTTAAATATAGAAAAAGATTATGGAAGTTTTTATAATTATATTTGGCATTTTACTAATAAGGAAATAATATATCATGACTTAAATAAAGAAGAAAAAATTGCTGAATTAATTAGTAATGATTTAAAAAAATTAGGAATGTTTTTCGTGGGTAAAAAAATAATTTTTGCTTATTTGGAAGCAATAGGTGTTTTTAATAATCATGAAAAATCTTGTTTTAAATATCATTTTTAGATATACTTATAAAGGATAAAAGTTAGGAGTAAAAAATGAATACAGATTTAATTAAAGAAGTTAGTGATAAGTTAGGATTAAAAGATTTTCAAATAAAAAATGTTATTAATATGTTAAAAGAGGGAGCTACTATTCCTTTTATGGCTCGTTATCGTAAAGAAGTAACAGGTAATTTAAATGAAGATGAATTAAGAGCAATTGAAAGTGCCTATAATTATGCTTTAAATTTAAAAGAACGAAAAGAAGATGTAATTCGTTTAATTAAAGAAAAAGGTTTATTAACTAAAGAATTAGAACAAGAAATATTGGACTGTAAAAAATTAAGTGAAGTAGAAGATATATATTTACCTTTTAAAGAAAAAAGAAAAACTAAAGGAACAGAAGCTATCAAATTAGGGTTAGAACCCTTAGCTAAAGAAATTATGACTTTTCCAAATAAAACTAAAGAAGAGTTAGCAATGGCTTATTTAAGTGATCAAATAAAAACTATAGATGATGCTATAACTAATGCAGGTTATATAATTGCTGATTGGATAAGTGATAATCCTAAATATCGAAAATGGGCTAGAAGCTATTACTTTAAAAATGGATTAGTTAAGGGTAAAATTAAAAAAGATGCTAAAGATGAAAATAAAGTGTATGAAATATATTATGATTTTGAACAAAAGATATCTTTTATTAAGCCACATCAAATTTTAGCAATAACTAGAGCTGATAAAGAAAAAGTTATCACTTATAGCTTAATAGTTGATAGTAAAAAAATAATAGAATATTTAAATAAAGAAATAATTGGAAGTAAAGTTTTTTCTTTAAAAGAAAAAGTAGAAGAGTTTATACTTGATGCATGGAAAAGACTAATGGAACCAAGTTTAGAAAGAGATATTAAAGCAGAACTTTATGATAAAGCTAGTTCTTTTGGTATTACAGAATTTGGTAATAATTTAGAAAATTTATTATTAACGCCACCGATTAAAGAAAAAGTGGTATTAGGGTTTGATCCTGCATTTAGAACTGGTTGTAAACTTGCTATTTTATCTATCACTGGTGAAGTATTAGATATTGGGGTAATTTATCCTCATGAACCTAAAAATTTAACTGAAGAAGCTGAAAAAATAATGTTAGATTTAATTCAAAAATATAATGTGGAAATTATTGCCATTGGTAATGGAACGGCTTCTCGGGAAAGTGAAAAATTTGTAGCTAATTTAATTAAAAAAAATAATTTAAAAGTTAAATATGTTATGGTAAGTGAAGCCGGAGCTAGTGTTTATTCAGCTTCCCCTTTAGCTAAGAAGGAATTTCCCACTTTTTCTGTTGAACAAAGAAGCGCGGTTAGTATAGGTCGTCGGCTTCAAGATAGTTTGTCAGAATTAGTAAAAATTGATCCTAAAAGTATTGGAGTAGGTTTATATCAACATGATTTAAAAGCTAAAGAATTAGATGAAGAGTTAAGTTTTATTGTTAGTAAAATTGTTAATAAAGTTGGTGTTAATTTAAATAATGCTAGTGAAGCAATTCTTAATTATGTATCTGGTTTAAATAAAAAATTAATTACTAAAATAATGAAATATAAAAAAGAAAAAGGAATGTTTAAAAGTAGAGAAGAGTTAAAAAAAGTTTTAGAAAATGATTCGTTAGCTTTTGAACAAAGCGCGGGATTTTTACGAATTTTAAATGGAAGTAATCCTTTAGATAAAACTAATATTCATCCTGAAGATTATCCATTAGTTGAAAAAATTGCTCAAGAATATCACTTAAATTTAAATAATGTCGGAAAAGAAGAAATTAAAAATCAAGTAAATACTTTAAATGATAAAGAAATAATGGTGAAATATAATATTAGTTTAGATAAAGTAGCTATGATTAAGAATAATTTAGTAAGTGGGGTAATTGATCCTCGGGATGAAATAAAACAAATGACTTTAAGAAGTGATATTTTAACTATTGATGATTTAAAAATAGGGGATACATTAGAAGGAACAGTCCGTAATGTTACTTCTTTTGGTGCTTTTGTCGATATTGGTTTACATGATGATGCTTTAATTCATATATCTTGTTTAAGTAAAGATTATGTAAAACACCCTAGTGAAATTTTAAAAGTTGGTGATATAATAGAAGTACATGTAAAAGAAATAGATAAGGATAAACAAAGAGTTAATTTATCTCTTATTTAAGTGGGTATTAAAATGGTAGTTAAAATTTATTATGTAATATTTATTATAATATTTATATATGGACTTTATTTTGCCTTAACTGGTATAATTGGCTTACTTTTAAAAGGGAAAAATACTAAATTAAAAAATAGTTCTAAAAAGAATTTTATGGCAATATTAATTCCAGCCCGTAATGAAGAAAAAGTATTAAGTAATTTAATTGAAAGTCTAAAAAAACAAAATTATGATTCTAATTTTTTTGAAATATATATTTTAATAAATAATTCAACAGATCGAACTAAAGAAATTGCTAAAAGTGAAGGTGTTGAAATAATTACCTGTTCTAATAAAGTTAAAACTAAAGGTGATGTTTTAAAAGAAGGTATAAGTGTTTTAAATAATAAAGACTATATTGATGCTTATGTTGTTTTTGATGCTGATAATGTCGTTGATAAGAATTATTTAATGGAAATGAATAAAGTAATTAATAATGGTTATAAAGTAGCCCAAGGTAATCGTTTGGCTAAAAATCCTAGTGATAATTGGTTAAGTGGAAGCTATACATTATTTTATTTATTTCAAAATGCCTTTTTTAATTATTCGCGGATGAGTTTTAATTCTTCTGCATCAATTAATGGCACGGGCTTTATGGTAAAAAAATCCTTAATTCAAGAAATTGGTTTTAATCCTTTAACTTTAACTGAAGATATGGAGTTTTCTGGTATTTGCGCTTTAAATAATATTCAAATTTATTTTGCCAAAGAAGCTATAACTTATGATGAATATCCTACCAAGTTTTTGGCTTCCTGGCGCCAAAGAAAAAGATGGTCAAGTGGAATAAATTCTTGCTCTTATCATTATTTTGGTAAACTTTTAAAAAACTTTTTTAAAACCGGCAATTTAGCAAGTTTAGATATGGCCTTAGTTTATTTAGGACCCGTTATGCAAGTTTTATCTTTTATGGTCTTTATATTTTTAATAATTTTTCGAATTATGAGTATCCATTTAACAGATATTTTATCATCATTATTTAATTTAGGCTGGCTATTTTTTATTATTACCTATATAATAGGTGTTACAATTTCCATAATTCTTCTTAAATGGAGTAAAATAAAGCCATCTACCGTTATTAAGGGAATTTTATTATTTTTCATTTTTGTCTTTACGTGGATACCCATTAATATAATGTGTTTTATAAATAAAGAAACAACTTGGAAGGAAATAAAACATGAAAGAAATATTAAAATTTCCGAAATGGAAGGAAAAAATAAATAAGAAAAGTATTAATATATAATGAGGGAAGTATGAAAAAATATGGTTTATCTTTATTATTATTTTTAGTTTTATTATCATTAACTTATTTCTTTGTTTTTAAAGAATGTGATTTTAATTTATTATTTTTAACGTTAAAAAATGCTAATATAGTTTTTATTTTATTAGCATTTTTGTCTTTATTATTCTATATTTTTTGGGGTTGTCTTTTCTTAAAAAGAATTTTTACTTATTTTAAAATAAAAACGAAAAATAGTCATATTTTAGGTTATTTTGCAACCGAAACTTATTATTCGGCGATAACTCCTAGTTATATAGGAGGGCAACCTGTTGCTATGTATGAAATGAATAAAAGAAAAATTCCTTATGAAGTAAGTAGTATTATTGTTTTATTTAATTCTATGTTTAATCGAATAGCTTTAATATTTTTGGCTTTAATCTTTTTAATGATTTTTAATAAAAGTTTATTTGGTTTAAATGCTTTTTATAAATGGACAGTTATTTTAGGTATCTTAACTACTATAATGGTTATTTTAGTATTTGGAGCTTTAATATATTCTAAAATAGTAGCTAATTTTATTCTTAAAATAAGTACCCTTTTAATAAATCATTTAAAATTTATTAAAGATAAAGAAAAAGTAATTAATACAATTACAAAAGCTATAGCAGAATATCAAAATAAAAGTAAAATTACTAAAGAAAATCCCCGCTTAGTAATTGAAAGCTTTATAATAATGTTACTTCAAAGAATAAGTTTACTTTTCATAAGTTATTTTATTTATCGATCTTTAGGATTAAATGAGTATTCAGTCTTTTTAATTATGGCTTATGGTATTTGTATATCCCTCGGATCAGATCTTTTTCCTACTCCGGGTGGAGTAATGATTAATGAAAGTCTTTTATTAATTGTTAATAAATTCTTATATGGAAGTGATTTAGCCTTATCGGGAATGTTACTTACACGTAGTTTTAATTTCTATTTATTAGTAGTATTAAGTGGTTTATATTATTTATATTTTCATCTTGATGGTAAAAAGCTAAAAAATAAGGAAAGGGAAATATTATGAAGTGATGATCAATAAAAAAGAATAAAAAGGGGTAAAAGGAAGGATATAAGGAATATGGAAAAAATTGTAATTAATTTTAATTTAGAAAATTTAAAAATTATTAATGATGTAATATATTATTGTTTAATTAATGATTTAATTTTAAATTTTACTTATAGTTATAGTAAAAATAAGATAATATTATTTTTTGCTAATGCAAGTTTAAAAGAAAAAATAGAAAATAGTATGGAAAATGGTCTTTTAAATTTTGAAATATTGAAAAATATTAATAATGAAGGAAAAAAACTAGATTTACATAAGCATAATAGATAGGATAAATCTTTTATTTTTAATATAGCTGTGTTAAAATGTTAATGGTGATTTTCATGTTAGAAATTAAGAATTTAACCGTGAAAGTAAAAGAAAAGAAAATATTAGATAATTTTTCTTTAACGATAAATGAAGGCGAAATTCATGCTTTAATGGGGCAAAATGGTACCGGTAAAAGTACCTTATGTCGAGTTATTATGCATGATGATGATTATGAAGTAACCTCAGGAGAAATTTTATATAATGGTAAAGATTTAACTAAAATGTCGACAACTAATATTGCTCGAGAAAAAATATTCATGTTAGGACAAAATCCTATTGCCATTGAAGGCGTTACGAATGCGGAAATGCTTCGTACAAGTTTAAGTGAAGTTGCCGCGGAACCAATTAATATTTTTACTTTTAATCAAAAAATGGAAGAAATATGTCGTTCTTTAGAATTACCTCTTGATTTTATTCATCGCGAAATTAATGTTGGAATGAGTGGTGGCGAAAGAAAGAAAAATGAACTTTTGCATATGTGGATGTTAGAACCTAAATTAATTTTTTTAGATGAAGTCGATTCTGGGTTAGATGTTGATGCTTTAAAAATAGTAGCTAAATCAATTAATGATTATTATGAAAAATATAAACCAATGATTTTAATAATAACGCATCATAATAATTTATTAGAAAAAATTAGACCGCATAAAGTAGATATAATTAAAAATGGTACAGTGATAGCTACCGGAGATTATTCTTTAGCTAAAAAAGTTGAAAAAGAAGGATTTAAGGCGTTTAATATAAGTGGGCTTGGAAATAATGAATAAAATAATAGTAGATAAAGAAGAAATAGTAGCTAATAATTTAGATGTAATGATGGAAATTAAAAATAATAGTCTAACTTTGGATTGTTATGGTAAAAATAAAATAATTATTCAAAATAAAAATAATTTAAATTTAAATATTATTATGCAAGATAATAGTTTTTTAGATATCTTAATCTATAGTATAGATAAACAAGGTAATAATAAGATAAATATTGTGCAAAATAATAATACAACTATAAATTATTTAGAAAGCTTTACCAGTAAAAGTTTGACTGATATTAAAATAATAAATGAAATACGAGGTAATAATAATAAAAGTAATATAAGTTATCGGATTATTAGTCAAAAAGAAGGAGTAACAGTAGATGTCATAGCCAATGTAAAAGAAAGTAAAAATAATGAGTTAGTAGAAAATATTAAAGGAATTATAGATGGAGGCAAAATAACAATTTTACCAAATATGGAAATTAATACTTGTGATGTTATTGCCAATCATTTTGTAACAATAAGTGGTATTCCTAAAGAAAATTTATTTTATTTGGAAAGTAAAGGAATAAGTAAAAAGTATGCTAAAGAAATTATTTTTGAAGGATTCTTAAAAAGTATTTTTAAGGATAATATAAATATTTTATTCGGGGGTGATATTGATGAATAGAGAAGATTTTCCCATGTTTAATCAAGATATAGTTTATTTAGATAATGGGGCTACAACCTTTAAACCAAATGTCGTAATAGATAAAATAAAAGATTATTATGAAAATTATAGTGCTAATGCTCATCGAGGAGATTATGACATAAGTTATAAAGTTGATTTAGAATATGAAGATGCTCGGGAAAAGGTAGTTAATTTTATTAATGCTAAAGAAAAAGAAGAAGTTATTTTTACAGGTGGAACAACGGATTCTTTAAATATGATTGTTAATGGCTTTTTTGCTCCCATAATGGAACCATTAGATGAAGTTATTTTAACAACTACGGAACATGCGTCTAATATTTTACCATGGTTTCGATTAGCAAATACTAAGGGAATTAAAATTAAATATATTCCTTTAGATGATAATTATCATGTAACTATAGATAATTTAAAAAAAGTTATAACACCTAATACTAAGGTTATATCCTTGGCTTATGTTACAAATGTAATAGGGGATATTAGGCCTATTAAAGAAATAACTAAATTTGCTCATGAAAATAATATTTTTGTTGTTGTTGATGGAGCCCAAAGTGTACCTCATTTAAAAACCGATGTCCAAGATTTAGATATTGATTTTTTAGCTTTTTCGGCTCATAAAATGTTAGGTCCTACAGGAGTTGGTGTTTTATATGGCAAAAGAGAATTAATGGAAGAAATAGAACCAATTAATATGGGTGGAGGAATGAATGAATCTTTTGATAATGAAAAAGAAATTATATTAAAAGATTTGCCGGCTCGTTTAGAAGCGGGAACTCCTAATATTGCTGGTGTTATTGGCTTTGGGGCAGCAATTGATTATTTAAATAAAATTGGAATGGATAAAATTCAAGAACGAGAATTACAATTACGAAACTATTTAATTGAAAAATTAGTTAAAATTCCCCATATTGATTTAATTAATTTAGAAGCAGATAGTGGCATTGTTTCTTTTAATGTAGAAGGTATTTTTTCTCAAGATGTGGCTTATTATTTAAATAAATATAATATATGTGTGCGTGCAGGTAATCATTGCGCTAAATTAGTTAAAAATGCTACAGGGGTAACTAATAGTATTAGAGTTAGTTTATATTTTTATAATACCGAAAATGAAATTGATAGTTTGGTAGAACTTTTAAAAGATAAAGAAAAAATAATGGCAGAAATGATTTAGAAAAGAGTTTGATAAAATGGACAAGGAAATTAAAAGAGAAATAATTATGGAACATTATAGTCATCCTAAAAATAGATTACGAAAAGATAATCCAGATTATTTAAAAGTAAATACTAATAATGCTTCTTGTATTGATAATTTAGATATTTACTTAAAGATAAAAAATAATCTTATTGAAGATATTGTTTTTGATGGCGAAGCTTGTGCTATAAGTATTGCTTCTACTAGTATAGCGATAACTAACTTAATTGGTAAAACTGTAGATGAGGCTTTAAAATATATTGAAAATTTTAATAGTATGGTAAATGAAAAAGAATATGATAAAAATATATTAAATGAAGCTATAGTTTTCGATGACATTTATAAACAAAGTAATCGGCAAAATTGTGCTTTGTTACCTTATAAAGGTATCAAAAAAGCTTTATTAGATTACTTAAATAAATAAATAAAAGCTTTTTGGAAAAAAATTGACATCAATTTAAGGTCACGTTACGAAGATACTAATTTTAAATGATATTGTCGCCAAAAGAAACATATATAATAAAACTAAACAAAATTTGGCGGTTATCATTAAAATTAGTACGAAGTTTCGGGGACTTAAATTGTGGGTCTCAAGCCCCGCAGTCTTGCTGCGCGGAATATAAATTTATTTTCATATAGAACTGAATTAGCAAGTATCAATATGAATTTTAATTCATCTTGCTAAGATGTCTATATGAAAATAGATACCATATCAAGCCCCGACAATCTTGTTGCGGGGTAGTTGACAAAGAAGAAACAAAAAAGTATACTAAAAGTATGTTACCGGTTAGGTAACACCTATAAAATGCTAGATGCTACGCCAATTGGCTAGCATCGTTTTTTTATATTAAGCGTAGAATAATTACGATTAATAAAATTATTATGACAAAAAAGAAAATCTCTTTTTTCATAACCTCCACCTCCTTTTCGTAAACAAAGATAAGTATCAAAACCCCCTTGAAAAACTACTCAGCAAATAAAGGCAGGTGCTACTAACCAAGTAACAAAGATTTTATTATAAGAGAAAAATAATTAAAATCAAGGCTTTCGACAAAACAAGATAAAAAATGACAATTTTCTTGCTTTTTTTGTTATGTCAACCTTTTGTAAAATTTTTTTAATTGAAAAACAGACTATTGATATATATATATATAGTAAAATGGGCTTTAGATAGAGTATTTGACGAAAGGATATGATATATATGAAAGGTAATAAAAAGTCTTTAATTTTATTAATTGTTGGAATATTTGTTATATTAGTAGTTGTAATTGGAGCAACCTATGCTTATTTTCAAAGTGTAAATGGTAATACTACTATAGCTAATATTAATACTACAACAGGAACAGTAGATAATTTATCTTTTATAGGTGGAGATGATATAACTCTTGAAGTAACACCAGATGAATTTAAATTAGGTGATAGTAATCAAGAAGGAACAACAAATGTAAGTGCTACCTTAATAGCCAATAATACAACAAATGAAACAGAAGATTATAAATATAGTATATATTTAGAGATAATAGAAAATAATTTAGAATATTCTTCTTATAAAACCGATAATGATCCAATAGTATTTTTAAAAGAATATGATAAAACATTAGGAAATAATGTCGATTATAATGGACTAACTTTAGGGTATGAGGCTATACCTGAATTATTTTTAACCATAAAAGGACCAGATGGTTATGAAGGGAATATAGAAGGATTAAATAAAGCAACATTAAACAATGCAAATGATAGTTATGATATAACAGAATTAAGAGAAGGAATATATCCTATAGTAGAAGATTATGTAATAAAAGTAAAT
>CANRAL010000030.1 GCA_947628585.1 uncultured Bacilli bacterium
TTAATTCTCCTTTTATAATCTATTTAAAACTTTTAATGTATTACAAAATTAAAATTCACAATTATTTGGGGTTCTAGGATAAGGTATTACATCCCTAATATTTTCTACTCCGGTTAAATATATAAGTAAACGTTCAAATCCCATTCCAAAACCTGAATGAATACATGTTCCATATTTTCTAAGATTTAAATACCACTGCATACCTTTATCATCTATATTTAATTCTTTCATTCTATTAACTAACTTATCATAATCTTCTTCTCTTTGAGAGCCACCCATTAATTCCCCTGCTCCAGGGACTTCTAAATCAACCGCTGCAACCGTTTTACCATCATCATTTTGTTTCATATAAAAAGCTTTGATATCTTTAGGCCAATTCTTAATAAACACTGGTCCATCAAAATATTCTGTTATATATTTTTCATGTTCTCTTGCTATATCTTCTCCATATTCTGGTTCAAATTCAAATTTTACTTTAGCTTCTTTTAGTATTTTAATTACTTCTTCATGATCTATTCTAACAAATGAACTATTAATTAATCTATTTAATTTATCCTTTAATCCTTTTTGAACAAACTTATCAAAAAAATCTATTTCTAAAGGACAATTTTCTAAAACATATTTAACTACGTATTTAAGCATTTTTTCCATGATGTCCATATCCTCATTTAAATCACAAAAGGCAATTTCAGGTTCTATCATCCAAAATTCAGAAGCATGTGTTTTAGTATTAGAATTTTCTGCTCTAAATGCTGGTCCAAACGTATAAACCTTTTTATATGCCATTGCGTAGGTTTCAGCCTCTAATTGTCCAGATACTGTAAGTGATGCCTGCTTACCAAAAAAATCTTTGGAGTAATCAACTTTACCTTCTTTTGCTACCCTATCTAAATCAAGCGTAGTAATTTGAAACATTTCTCCTGCTCCCTCACAATCACTTGCGGTAATAATTGGAGTATTTACATATACAAATCCATTTTCTTGAAAAAATTTATGAATTGCAAAAGCTGCTACACTTCTTACTCTAAATACCGAATTATAAAGAGCTGTTCTAGGTCTTAAATAAGCTTGTTCTCTTAAAAACTCATTAGTATGTCTTTTAGGCTGAATTGGATAATCATCGGTTGATTTTCCCTCCAACTTAATTTTTGTTGCCTTTATTTCAAAGTTTTGATTTTTATTTGACTTAGAAACAATACCCTCTACGGTAATTGCACTTCCTACTAAAAATTTTTGAACATCATCAAAATTGTCTAAATCTTTTTCATAAACTATTTGAATAGTTCCAAAACAAGTTCCATCATAAAAGTCAATAAAACCAAATTCTTTTTGCCTTCTATGATTTCTAATCCAACCTTGTAAAGTTACTTTTTCATCCATTAATTTTAAATAATTTTCCATTAATTCTTTAGCATCCATATTATTCCTCCTTATAAAAAACAGTTATTCATCCCTATGGGACGAATAACTGCTTAAATCCGTGGTACCACCCAGTTTACTATTTAATAAAATAGTCACTTAAAGATATATTAACGGTTATCAATCGTCTTAGCCTACTTGATAAAATCTTTGGGTAAGATACTCCAAGGTGTTCTTTCATTAAAATATCTTGCTAATATTCCACCATCACTAGCTCTCTTTATAGAATCTTTTAATTACTTTTCCTCTTCAACGTATATTAAATATATTTAAATTATAACATAATTTTATCATTTTACAATACTTAAAAAAAGAAAAAGTAGCAATCGCTACTTTAATTTCATATGGCGCTTCAAGTAGGACTCGAACCTACGACCTGCCGGTTAACAGCCGGATGCTCTACCAACTGAGCTATTGAAGCATTGGCACTCACCTTTTTTCAAGGTACAAACAAATTATATATTAACTAACACTAATTTGTCAACAACTTTTTATTTATTTTTATTATATTATATGATAATATAGTATGCATATTACAAAAGTGGTGATGTTATGGAAACTATTATGTATGAAGATTTATACTTTGATGATTACGAAAAGTACCAATGTGGTTCTTTTGGAAAAGTTAGAAAATGTTACTATAATAGTAAAAGGTATGCCTATAAAGAGTTTAATTATGATGATTATTTAAATGGAAAAAAAAGAAAATTAATGTTGTTAAGTAAAGTTGATAATCCTAAATTATTTGTTCCTAAGTTTTGGGTTAAGAAAAAATACGATGAAAATAAAACATATTTAACGGATTTTTCTATGGGAAAAGACATTGAATTTTTAATTAGTGAAGATTATTTATATAAATTAAAAATTTTAAGGGATACTAAAAATTTAATTATTCAAATGCATAATGAGGGTATCATCCATTCAGATTTAATTCCATCAAATATAATGTATAATAATTCAGGTGCTTCGATAATTGATTTTGATAATTGTTCGTATAAAGGTTTTAAAACTAATATTGATGATACTAATGATTATAGTTATGAGTTTTTAAAAAAATATGGTTTAAGAAAAGAAGTTGATATACATATGTTTAATTTATTAACCTATTACTTAATAAATGAATCTAAAGATTATTATTTATTAAGAGAGCAAATTTATTTAAAAAATTATGGATACTTTAATAATAAAGATGGAATAAAAATATGTAAAAGTTTGTTTTTAGATGATAAGGTCCCAAACAAAGATTTTTTAATAGACACAATAGATGAAACTAACTACTCTATTTAGTTTCATCTATTTTTATATTATCCTTACTTGGTCCTTTAATAGCGTTACCATCTATATCAAACCTAGAACCATGACAAGGACAATCCCAAGTTTTATCTACCTCATTAAAAGTTAAAAAGCATTTTAAATGAGGACATATATTAGAAACAACATGACTATTACCATCATTATCAAAATATATTCCAACTCTTTTTCCAGATTGTTTTGTAACTAAAGCTTTATTTTTATACCAACTAGGATTTTTTTTAATAAAGTTTAATACGTATGCTTTAGTATTCGAGGTTAATGTATTTGTAGTGAAGTTCTTAATTTTCTTTAAGTTAAGACTTCTTGACGGATTAAAAACATTTTCATATTTATTTTTTTTATTATTTATTAAATCAACTAATATTTTAGCCGCTAAAGTACCAGTTGTCATTCCCCAGGTATTATATCCTGTTGCAATTAAAACATTTGGATCATCATTAGATATTTTTCCTATTAATGGTAAAAAATCATTAGTCATAACATCCATATTTGTCCATTTATAAATAGGCTTTTTACCAGTTACTTTCTCTATTTCATTAATAGTTTCTTTATAATTTTTTTCGTAATTTAACTTATCACAAATTTTTGAAGAATTAGATAAATATATAAAATATTTATTATCTTTATCTTCATAAAATCGAAAAGATACGGTTGGGTAATTACTGGTTATTCCGTTGATTTTTTTATTTTTATCTACCTTACATGCAGCAACATAAGACTTTTCCATATAAGTTTTAAATGGTATAAAACCTGGAATTAAGAAAAAAGGATAATTACACGCCAACACTATTTTCTTAGTTTTAACTTGAAAATTATTTACCATAACAATATAATAATTATCTTCTTTTTTTATTTTTGTTGCAGTACTATATTCATACATTTTTATATTTTCTTTAGACTTAATTTTATCCAATAATCCATTTAAATATTTAACAGGATTAAATACATACGTATTTTTAACGCATATTAGTCTTTTAATATCATCTTGAGTAAATGATTCACAAGTATTAAAATAACTAACTCCTAATTTATCAAAAAATGATTGTTCTTTATCAAATTTACTAACTTCCTTTTGATCAGTTGTAAAAGTAATTGATGAAGACTTTTCTAAACTACAATCTATTTGATTATCTTTAACATTTTTCTTTACTATTCTTATTGCATCCTTTTGAGATTCATAATATAATTTAGCAGTATTAAAATCATATACGTTACATATATCCTGATATTTTAAATCTTGAAGATAAGTTAATTTACCAGTACTCTTAGAGGTTACTTCATTAAAAAATTTTCCTCTATCTATTAAAACTACGTTAAAATTATACTTAGTTAAATTATAAGCTGTTGTAACACCCGTTATTCCTGCTCCTATTATTAATATATCAGTTTTAATATCTTGATCTAATTTTTTAATATTTTTAGCATTATTATCTTTTTGCCATATACTTTTTTCCATAATAAAATCACCAGTAATATAATGGTGATTTTATTATAGTATTATTCATGCTTATAAGTTAAAATACTAAAATTTGGCAAATTTTCTGATTTAGGCATCATAGTATCATCAGTATACTTAATTGTAATTTCATCTTCAAAACAAAGTGAAAATTCAAGAAATATTTTTATAGGATCAAATAATTTTTCTTTTTGTTTAAATACAATACACTTTTTAATTTCATCTATTAATTTTTTTTCTTCATTACTATTACAATTAAAATTAAATAGTTTTTCTATTGCATAACTTGCTTTGATTTTGTTTTCAGTAAATATATCATTTATTATATTAGATATTTTAATTACGTCATCTGAAATATCATTTGAATTTTCAAGCATATAAAACTTATTATCTTTATTTTTTTGTGTCATATAAAAACAATCCTCTAACTTAACATCAGCACCATAATAATTATATAATTTTTTAAGCAATGGAATTAAATACTCAGTATAAATAAAAACATCAAGTCTTTGTATTTTTATGCCTTCTTCAGAATTTTTTTTAGCATATATCGTTATTTTTTGCATTTTAATTCTCCTTTTATAAAATTTATTTTATATATTACTTTACGCAATAAAAAAAGCATAATTACTATGCTTTTAATTTCTTGGTTGCGGGAGTAGGATTTGAACCTACGACCTTCGGGTTATGAGCCCGACGAGCTACCGAACTGCTCCATCCCGCGATGTAATAATTAAGTGGCGGAGGAAGAGGGATTCGAACCCCCGCGCCGGTTGCCCGACCTCCCGGTTTTCAAGACCGGTCCCTTCAACCAGACTTGGGTATTCCTCCAAATACATTAACTATTATATGCATAAATAAAACACATATAACAATTAAATAGCAATAAGATTATAGCATACCTATTTTTTGTTTGTCAATATCTTTATATATTAACAAATAAAATTTTGACTTAATATAAAACTTTTGATATTATAGTAAACTTAAGAAAGAGGGTTTTTATGCGTTATTTTAATGGCATAGAAAATATGCAGTACAAATATAGATATGAATTAGATAATTTTTATGATCAAAATGGTTATTTACAAAAATTATATTTAGTTAAAACTTTTGATATATCAAATAAAAAAGAGTATTATTTTTTAAGACTTTTTCTGTTATTACCTAATAATTGCGAAATACAAAAAGGCTATTTATATTTTTATATAGAAAATTACAATAACATAAATCACTGTAAATATGTAGGTACTTTTGTAAAACCTGAATACCGAAATAATGGTGTAGCATCCTTACTTACATCAAGTTGGATTAAATTTTGCTTAGACAATGATTTAAATTACCTAAGCACAAATAAAAAACAAAAAAAACCATTTTTATTACACACATTAAAAAAGTTTTCATTTGAAATAAAATATCCTCAAAAATATAACACTCATCCTGGAATTATATATATTTGTAAAAATTATAACGATGATTTTAAAACTTTACTATTTAAAAATAGTGAACAAAAAAGAATATTTGAAAAAAGTAGTGCCTTTAGAAACGATAATTATAAAATTATAGATAATATAAATGATGATATTAAAATAATAGATAAAGTTATACTAAATCAGTCTTATGAATTAAATGATAATAATAAAGGATACGAAAAAGCCTTACATATCCAAAAAAAATATAAATAAAATTAAAACTTAAACAAAAGTCCAAATTTTAATTACAGATTAAATTTATGGTAAATACCTAAGTTAAGATATTTACTTTTTTTATATTATTAAAAGCATTCCAACATATTTATAGTAACAAAAAAGAACCTTTTAAAGGATCCTTATATAAAATTTCTAACGAACCAATAATAGTCCGAGTCTCCTATCAATTTGGTGCCCGAGGCCGGACTTGAACCGGCACGAGGTATGAATCTCGCAGGATTTTAAGTCCTGTGCGTCTACCAATTCCGCCACTCGGGCAAGTGGTGTCCTGTATGCGATTCGAACGCATGACCCTTTGATTAAAAGTCAAATGCTCTACCTGCTGAGCTAACAGGACATATCATAAATATTGGTTGCCTCGGCAAGATTCGAACTTGCGCATGTCAGAGTCAAAGTCTGATGCCTTACCACTTGGCGACGAGGCAATCTTAAGTGGTGGGGAGAGGTGGATTCGAACCACCGAACCCTAAGGAACAGATTTACAGTCTGCCGCGTTTAGCCACTTCGCTATCTCCCCAACTGGTGCCGAAAGCAGGACTTGAACCCGCAACCTACTGATTACAAGTCAGTTGCTCTACCAGTTGAGCTATTTCGGCATAACAAATGGTGGACGCTATAGGACTCGAACCTATGACCCCCTGCTTGTAAGGCAGGTGCTCTAACCAACTGAGCTAAGCATCCAAACATATACGTGAGAACGTATATAAATATATCAATATTTTAAGATATTGTCAAGTAACTTTTAAGATTTTTTGTTAATCTCTTCCATTTTTTCTTCTATCCAATTTGGTAAAGCAGATTTTAATAAATAAAAACCAAATACCGTTTCTTTTATTTTCTTTCTTTTAATTTTATGTAATTGCTCATTAACACCTTTTGCAGATAATCTTAATTGATTATGTTCTTCAGGAATTGATAATATTTTAACATTAATTACATCACCTATTTCAATAAAATCAGTAATATCTCTTACAAATTTTTCGGTTATTTCTGATATATGAATAAGCCCGCTATATTCATCATCTAATAAAGCAAACGCTCCATATTTTTCAATTGCTGTTATTTTGGCTTTAACAACGTCTCCTTCCGCATATTTTGTCATAATTACACCTTCCATGAGCTTATTATATCACAAGTTAATTACTATTTACAAATTTACTTTACTTTAATTAAACGCTAATGTATAATTTATTTGGTGATTAATATGAATAAAATTGAAGAAAAAATAAAACAAACTCTTGAAAAAATAAGACCATATCTTAATAATGATGGTGGTGATGTAGAATTTATAAAATTCGAAGATGGTATTTGTTATGTGAAACTTAAAGGTGCATGTGCAGGTTGTGTTTTTGCTGATATGACAATTCAAAATACGGTTGAAGAAATATTAATTTCAGAGATTCCAGAGGTTATAAAGGTATTAAATATCGAAGAAGCTTAATTATAGCTTCTTTTTATTATCCAATCTACTTTAGGTATATACCTATTATATAACTTAGATAAAAATATGTTTATGTTTGCTAAGAATAACTCGTATTCATTTGATTTTATAGCGATGTTTTCAACTAAACTTTCACTTAAATCTTCATTTACTATATCATCATATAAATCAAAAAAATATGATGGATAAAGTAATCTTCCATAAAATAGTAAAGCTTCTTTATAACTTATATAATTATTTTCAAAATATTCTCTTACTATTGCATAAGCATCTTCTCCATTAAAAAACGAAGATTTAATATATTCACAAACGTCTCTTATTCTAAAATCGTGTATGTATCTTAACGGATTATATAATTCATATAAACTATCATTTGCTTTTATTCTTTTATGACAAATACTAATTAATGTTGTATCTTCTAGATTATTAGCTTCTTTTACATACATAATAGCATTTTCTGCTAACCCTATATAATAATTTGCATAATTACATAAATTTGGATACTTTTTACTTATTTCATTTATTTGTGCTTCAAAATAATCATTTTTAGTTTCCCATAACGTAGCCCAATCATATCTATTTAATATTTTTTCACATTCTATTGCAATAGAATTATTATTAATATAACACAAATCTGATAAATTTATTCTTGCTGATGGATTTACATTTATTTGCATTAATACATAAGCAGTATTATTAACATAAGTTATTATCTTATTTTCATTATTAAGAATTATTTCATGAACTAATATTTCTCTTTTTAACATTTCTTTATTTACTTTATAAAGACAATCTATATCAGAAAGAGGTCTTAAAAAAGGTTCTAAAACATACTTACACTGTAAATACTCAAAAAAATACTTATTATCTTTATGAGATATTTCTTCTGGATGAAGACTATAATAATAATTAAGTATGTTTTTCATAAATAAACCTCCTGTTTAATAATATGAATAAAAAATAATATTAATACGTTATAAAATAAAAAAGAAGCTTTACTTAGCTTCTTCTGTTGCTCTTGTTTCTCTTATTACCGTTACTTTAACCGTTCCTGGATACTGCATTTCTTTTTCAATTCTATCTTTTATATCACGAGCGGTTTTATAACTTCCTATATCATCTATCTTTTCTGGTTCAACAATTACTCTTAATTCTCTTCCAGCCTGCATTGCATAAGCTTTTTCAACACCATTAAAATCCTTAGCAATTGATTCTAATTGTTCAAGTCTTTTTACGTAATTTTCTAAAGAATCATTTCTTGCTCCAGGTCTTGCTGCTGATAAACTATCAGCTATTGCAACCAAAACAGAAATAATAGAATTTGGATTCTTATCACCATGATGAGACTCTATCGCATTTAAAACAACACTATCTTCACCATATTTTTTTGCTAAGTCAGCACCAATTTGTACGTGACTTCCCTCTACTTCAAAATCCACGGCTTTTCCAATATCATGTAGTAATCCCGCACGCTTTGCTAAAGCTACGTTTTCGCCTAATTCAGCGGCCATTATTCCAGCTAAATGAGCAACTTCCTTAGAATGTTGTAGTGCATTCTGACCATAACTTGTTCTAAAATATAGTTTTCCTAAAATCGTTACTAACTCAGGATTTAATTTTGTAATACCAAGTTCGAACATAGCTTCTTCACCATATTCTCTTATCTTTACGTTTAACTCTTTACACGTTTTATCATATAATTCTTCTATTCTAGAAGGATGAATTCTTCCATCTTTTATTAAAGATTCGATTGTTTGCTTTGCAATTTCTCTTCTTAAAGGATCAAAACTTGATAAAACAATAGCTTCTGGAGTATCATCAATTATAAGGTCAACACCCGTTACCGCCTCTATTGTTCTTATGTTTCTTCCTTCTCTTCCTATTATTCTTCCTTTCATTTCGTCATTTGGCAAAGCAACTACACTAACGGTTTGTTCATTTGTTACATCTGATGCATATTTTTGCATTGATTCAACAAGTAAATTCTTTGCTTTTTTATCAACTTCAAGTTTAGCTTCTGCTTCCTTTTCTTTAATATAAGTTGATATTTCAGCACTCATTGAATTCTCTACTTGCTTCATTATTTCTTCTTTAGCTTGTTTTTTTGAAAAACCTGATATTTTTTCTAGTTTTTCTATTTGTTCTTTAATTACACTTTCTGCTTTTTCTTCTAATTTTTGAATATCTTTTTGTTTTTGGATAATTCCATTTTCTTTTTCATCAAGCATTTGTTCACGATTTTGAAGTAATTCATCACGCTTAGCAATACCATTTTCTCGTTGTAACAAACGCTCTTCATTTTCCTTTAATTCTTGTTTTTTTTCTTTTATTTCCTTATCAGTTTCAAGTTTTAACTTATAAGATTCTTCTTTAGCTTCTAATAAAGCATCTCTTTTAGCTTTTTCTGCTTCTTTTTTAGCTTTTTCAATTATGCTAGAGGCTTTGTGTTCCTCATTTTTATTTTTTAATGTCATTATAACAAAGGCAACTATTGCCCCAACAAACAATCCAACTATTAGAAGTAAAGAGAAAATAAGTGTATTTCCCATATTTACCTCCACTATATTTTTATGTATAAACATTTTTATTCATACAATTATATTTTATACGTTAAAAAGTTTATAGTCAAGTTATATATTTTTACTATGTAAAAATAGTATAAATTTTTAATTATCTTTTTATAAATTCTTATATGTCGTTATAACCTTTATTTATAGGCGTTTACGACATTTTTATTTTTGGAAGAAGTTCACATATACTTTTATAATTTCTTATATTCTCGTTTTCAAAAGTAGTAAAATAGTAGTAAATTTCTTTTTGTTTAACTATTCTTTCCATTTCGGCTTGTGCTGACATACATGTAGGGTGCGTATAATAACTTAATGTCATTTCAATATTTTTATGTCCCATGATGTATTGTAGGGTATGAGGGTTCATTCCATCATTAGCCCAATTAGTACAAAATGTATGTCTTAAAGTATGTGGTGTCATTTTATTTGGTAGTTTTTTCTCATGACATTTGTTATACTTTTTAACAATTCCCTTAAATATGCTATCATAGTCGTCGCGTACTTTTGGGTAGCCATTACTTTTAAAGAATAGAAAACTACTATAACCATCTATTATAATATTATTTGTATTTTTACGATTATTTAATATACGCTTAAATATTTCATACGCTTTGTCGCTCATAGGTACTTTTCTTATTCCGTTATCAGTTTTAGGCTCTTCAATATAATAATCTCTTTTTGTATTCCTTAAAAGTTGGCGTTCTACATTGACAAGTCTATTTTCAAAATCTAGGTCAGTATCTATTAGTCCACAAAATTCCGATACACGAAGTCCCGTTTCTCTTATTAAAATAATTTCGTCATAATACTTATAATATGTTCTATCATTTTTAATAAAATCATAAAGACTTGCTTCTTGTTCGGGTGTTAGTGGTGTTTTTGGCTCTGTATCATTTTCTATAACATCATTAAGTTTAAAATCAAATGGGTTTTTCCTTATGCAGTCGTCTTGTATAGCCATAATAAAAGCCGATTTTAAAGACCTTTTATCATTTTTAATAGTTTGATAAGCAACACCTTTTTGTTTCATTCGTATAGCCCATTCTTTAGCGTCTGACATCTTAACATTTTCAATAGAACAAGCACCTAGTTTATCTTCTTCTAATGATTTCATAAGTCTATTGCGTCCTATTTCGGTACTATCTTTAACATTTGGTCGTTGGTTATTCTTTTTAGCATATAATTGACATACGGTCATTTTTTTACCTATTGCGTCTATTCCATCGTAAATATCTTTTTGTATTTCTTGTTCTTTTTCTCGTAGTGATAAATCATTACGCTTTCCTCTTGGTGTTTTATCGGTTGGGACTAATTTCCAAGCATAAATAAATTGTGGTTTTCCTAAACTATCAGTATATTTGTAAACATATCTTCCATCTTTTCTTTGGCTCTCTCCCGTATTTAAAATACGATTTTTATTATCTCGTCTTTTTATTGACATATTTTTTGCTCCTTTCCTTTATATAGAAAGAGCCTTGATATGCAATACCATTATATCACACATTAAGGCTCAATTTTCATTAAATTACATTTAATGTATCAATAATTTTTTCAAATTGTTTTCTTTTTATTTGAATTCGGTTGCCGTTCATTAAAACCCAACTTGCGTTTAGATTTTCCTCTGCTAGTTTACGAAGTTTATTTTCGCCAATACGGAAATACTTTGACGCTTCTTCAATAGTTAGTGTATATTTTTCACTTATAGGAACATACACGCTATTTTTATAAGGTTCTTGATAGTTTATATTATCTACCACTTAAACCATCTTTTCGCCTATAATTCTATCAAGTTTAGTCATATCTTCTTGCGTGATTTCTGCCACCTTAATACGCGTCAATTTTCTTTTTCCATCTTCGTAAAGGTAGCCGTAGCCTTGTGAGTTTATTTCCGTAACTTGTTTTTGCATATCTTCGTCTAGTAACATATCTAATTGAATTTTAGAAAGGTTTCCCATCATTATAATTTTTTTAAATTGTTCTTTTGCTCCTCGTGGGAAATAGATAGCGTCTGCTCTTTGAAGACTTACTATTGTAATGACCTTTTTACTACGCCCAGCAAATAATAAATCTGCAACCATATTTTTGACTTCGTCTGCCTCTTTCTTATCTAATGAATTTAACAAAAGGGCGTATTCTTCTATCAGACATATAATAGTTTCTTTATTGTCATTGTTTTCCTCATTATTAAGTCTTTCAGTAAATATTTCATGTACTTTTCTTATACCATCTACTGCGTTAATTCCATAATAATTAGGACAATTTTGAAATTGTATAAAGTCCTCATTTTTCCTATCACATATAAAGACTTTAACATCTTCATGCACAAAAATTTTATTGTAAACGACTTTACCTAATAATTGATGTGTGAAATATGTTTTACCACTTCCCGTAGATCCGACTACTAGAGCAGACAAGAAGTCGTCTAGGAAGTGGTCTTCTGCCCACATATCAAATGTTTTAGGGTAGAGTAATTTTCTAGGTGTACAATACACATTTATAGTTTTAGTTGTCTTTCCATATTCCATGTAGTCAATTTTGATGTCATATATAGCCTCTAAATCGTCTTGTCTTTTTTTCATTTTTTCAAGTGATATATTTTTAGCGTCTAATACATAAATTTTTTGGTTTTCTTCATTTCCATCTAAAATTTCTTTACATCTTACATATTCGTCATTATTGTTTTTTAAATCTACATCTTGCATACCTTTTGTTTCTTTCTTTGCATTAATCTTAAATCTTTTTAAAGATATGATTAGTGCTATTAAGATTAAGGTTAAAACTATACCAACCCCATAACTATATACATAATATGGTATGGTATTTTGCTTTAGTTTCATAAATGTAGTTAAAATATATTTTGCACAATGCCATATAAATTGTGCTAACACTATGTATAATTCTACGATTATTACCTTTATATAATTGATTTTTTTAAATAATTTTTTTATTTTATTTTTCATAATTAAATTCCTCCAATTTCTTTGTTTCTTTATGAATAATAATTTTAGTAGAGCCGTCTTGTTCCTTTACCATCTCATAAATGTTGTGAACTCGACGACACCAAGCATTATAAACTGCTATCGTTTTTAAGTTCATTCTATAATCTGCATATTGATTTTCAAATGGTACATTAGAAGTAATAAAAATTTTTGTATAGCATGCCATTTTATTTTTAAATCTTGCCGGAAGCCTAAGGGGGTACACATCTAAAAAATTAAGCATATTTTCAATAGGTACTTGTGAGTGAAATTCCTCGAATACTAGTACATCTTGAGCATAGTCATAATCATCAAAAATTAAGCCACCTTGACTTGATGTATAATTAGTAATTCGCGATATATTTTCAGCGCCATAATTTTTAAAAATGCTATATGTTTTACCAACCCCACTAGCCCCATATAAGTATGTAACTGTCACATCACGAAATATTTTTGAATATTTTTCATTTGTACTTGTCTGTCTTAAGTAATCAATATCCCTTAAAATTTTTGCATGTAATGGGTTATCATGTACTATATCCATATTGCTTTTCCCATCTTCTACATCTTCTACAAGTTTGCCCATTACTGCGTCTTTTTCTTGTAATTCCGATGGTGTAGAGCCATATTCATAAAAACTTCCCTCGATAGTTGTTTCGGCTTTATCAGTATCTGCAAATTTACCCGTTTTTCTTACATAGTCAATATTATCTTTAATACTGCCATAGGCTTTTTCTATGTGTGCAACACTAAATCTATTTTTAAGCGTTGTAAACCTAATCGGCGACTTTGAATAGATAAATATATGAATATGTTCGGTCTTTGTTTCGTTTCCAATTTCTCTACACATACAATAATAGTCCGGTACAAATTTCAATAAGGTTTCTTTTATGAGTTCGTCAGTTATTCCATGCTCTTGAGGGTTATTTATCGTTAATTGCCATTTACGGCTTTGGCTATTATCTGGCATTGAAAACCTCCTTTGTTTTTAAAGTTTAGATATATTATTAAATTTTCAAAGAACAAATGCGATAATACATATACTAGTTAATACATACTCATGGGTGGGGCTAGTGGCGTAGCCACTAAAGCCCCCCAATAATAAGGGCTAGTATTACCCCCTTATTATGTAGCATGTAGCATGTAGCAATAATTCTTAAAATTTACCTTAATGTTAATCTTGCTACTATTTAAAACAATAGCAAGATATAACATATCGGTAGTTAATTAGTCTTGTTGTGTATTTGACACTTTAAATTTTTGTTTGCTATTTCTAGCTGCCATACGAATAACTGCTTGTTGCTCGTTATTGGGAAATAACATCATTTCGTAGTCTTCATCTATTTTAATGATTACCACGATATATGTTTTTCCACTTTTCTGACTTACGCGTTCTTCAATTTTGCATGGAATTTCAACATTTATCATATTGTCATGTCCTCCTTCCTTTAAGATTTTGCCAACGCCTTTCTCGTTGACATAATGGTTATAGGTGATTTATTTTTCGAGGTTAAAAAACACCCTTAAAAATAAAGTGTATTTTTTTACGACATATTAAAAAGCCGTATTTCGTTACGACTTTCTTTAAATATAAACAAGATTACTAATTATAAATATTATTAAAGAGTATTTTTATTTTACTGTCTTTTCTGTCTTTTTTTTCTTTTTTGTCTTTTTTTCTTTTCTGTTTGTAATAAATCTAGTTTGTCAACACCTAAAAATTCTAAAACTTTATTGCAATAAGCAATAGGGTATCCTTTTAAATTTGCTAAAATATGTTTGTATGCCTTATGTGTTTTATTGTTTTCTATAAAATAACACCCACCTAAATTGACAAGTTTTTCCATAATGTCAGAACTTATTTTAAAATATATACCAAATGCCACTAATGTCACTAAACTTGGTTGTGCGTTAGGAGTTTTATAATAATTAAAACTACTTTTATCTAAATTTGTTGCTCTACAAAACAATGTTTCAGTTATTCCTCTATCTTCGCAAACTTTAGTGAAAAATGCCCCAAAATTAGGATACATTTGAAGTTCTTCATAATCTGTGAAAAATTCATATGAAAGTTTTTTGAAATCTATTTCTGGTAAATCTTCATAATTTTCAAATTTGGCGATTTTTTCGCCCATTGCAGATACATCAATATTTTTTTTATTTTCTTCAATAATTTCTTTTAATAAATTATTAGTTATACCATTTTCCACTTTATAATATTCGTCAGATTTTTCAAATGAAAACTCTTTTAATTTAATATCTTCTAATATTGTTGAAATTCTATTCTTTCCAACGCCAAGCATTTTGGCTATGGTAGTAATATTGTATTTTTGTTTGTATCTTAAAAGATAAACTTCTTTTTCGCCTTTAGTCAAAGTTCTAAAAAACGCCTTTTCGAGTTTTTCTTTAATTGCCATTTCTTCTTTTTGTAATAACTGTTCTTCGGGATTTAAAGAATTGTCCGATATAACATTTGACATTGTAGAGTCGCTTTCACTATCAATAGGACTTTCTAATGATACTTTTTGTTTTGTTAATGTTTTTATTTCGTCCAATTTTTCTATTGGTATTCCCAATTTATCAGCAAGTTCTTTATCAGTAGGTTTACGATTTAATTCTTGAATTAGTTCGCTTTCGGCTTGTCTCATTTTAATTATTTGATTATTTCTATATCTTGAAAAGCCAAATAATTGTGCTAAACCTTTTTGAATATTATATTTTATCCATGAATAAGCATAAGTCTCAAATTTAACGCTTTTATTTTTATCAAATTTGTTGTTTGCTTCCAAAATACCTATATATCCATATTGTTCTAAATCTTCAATGTCTTCACTTGATAAACCTTTTGGAGCGTTTTCTTTAATCGCCTTTAATACTAGCCCTCTATATTCCGTTATTAACTTATTATCGTCCATACAAATACACCTCATTTAATATAGTCCTTAACTACAAAATTCAAAATTTATAATACAATTATACTATTTTTAATCATTTTAATAAATACTTAAACAAAAAATAATTTTGGATCATAATATATACCAAAATTATTTTGATGTATTATCAATGCTATTCTGCATTTCAAATATCAAGTCGACTTCTTCGCCGATACTGTTATAAGCATTAAATATTTTCTGCTCGTATTCTTCAATTTTTTTGTTATGTTCTTTTAGTTTCTTCTTTTGAAAGAAAAGGGGCTTTGTATTTTTTAAGTAATTTATTTCGGTTTGATAAATCTTTATTTGATTACCTAACATTTTTAAATAAAGGTTAGAACATTCGATTTCATGTTTCAAACAAAAATCAAGTATCTTATTAACTAAATCTTTATCGTTCTTTAACATTTTTATCAACACCTTTTTCTTTTCAAAATAAAAGTAGTATCTAATTTTTAAAACATTTATAAATACTACTTCTATATTATTATTTAATTTTGATTTAATTTTGTTCTTTATAATTCAAATTATTTAGTAAATATCTTTGTATCTTATCATATTTCCTTTGTGAAATATAATAACTTTCCCATCACGAACATCATAATAAGTTGCTATTTTGCGTTTTTCACATTCTTCTTTATTTAATGGAAATACTTTTTCACTATAGTAAAATATATCTTCTTTTTCATTCCAAAAGCCTCCATTAGTTTTACAAACTTTCCACTTATCGGGTACATAAACAAATTTCATATTACCAAAGTTTTCATATTCAAGTTTATTCGACAACTTACGATTAGTAGAAATATTATGAACAGATTTTAATGCCAATTCCATAACAGCTGTAGTATCTGCTATACCAGAAGTTATTAAACCGAGATACTCACAATTTTCTTTTGCCATACTTTCTATATCGGAACTTGATTTACTTGTAGTTACATTTGTATTTATATTAGAAGAATAAGTTGTTTTTGAAGACCCAGACCCAAATGTCAATTTCCATATTATCCAAAAGACTATACCAACAATTACAAGCCCTATAACAAAAGTTACAACGGTTACAAGTAAAAAGGCTAACAAAGGTCCAAAAACCAACACTGCAATAATAGTTAAAATAATTGTAAGAACTTTATTGTTTTCATATTTCTTTTTATAGAAATTTTTGAATTTATTCCATATATTTTTAATCTTTTCTTTCATTTCTTTATCTCTTCCTTTTTAAATTATTTTATTATATATCTTATAATTTTTTCGTTTTATTGTTTATAATAAACATTGGACTCAGAAATACCCAAATCATAGTACATAATGCGAATTTTAGATGTGTCAGTTGTTAGTCCTTCAATACTTGTACCACTAGGATACAATGCATAACAAGTTAATGAGTCAGGTTTATAAGTGTTGTATAAAAAATTACCTTTGTTGTATAAATTACTTTTATTCAAAGTATAACTATAATCATAATTGTTTTTAAGTGTTAATTGTCCATTTTCCGACATTGTTATTGTTAAAGTTGTTCCACTTTGATTTTTGTAAGTACCAACATATGCTTGTTTTTCTGCTATTTCTTTTGCTTTTATTTCTTCTTGTGCTTTCTTTTCTGCTTGTTTAGTTGCAAGTGTATTAACTTCTTCAATTAATTTTGTAATTTCATTTGATAGTACATTTATTTGACTTTCCTCACTTATAGTATAGTTTTCTATTTCTTCATCTTTTAAATTAATTAATTTTTCATCAATATTATTTAAAGATTTTTCAATTTTTTTATTTTCTTCTTTTAACTTATTTAAACTATTAATTTTTTTGTTATAATTTTTAATTTTATATTTTAATATTTCTTCTTTTTTAGTATTCAATTCATCAATTTTTGTTTTATCTTCACCAATATCTTTGTTTATCACTTCTTCTATTGGCTTAACACTATCATCAATAATACTATTTATTTTTTCAGATATTTTAATATATCTATTATGTATTTCTGTTTGTTTATCAAATTCCTCTTTGTTTTTATTATTAGTATTAATTATTATAATAGCCGATACTATTCCAATGATTAATAATGCAATAATTATACTAACTATGACTATTGCTTTCTTTTTCATTTTTTAACACCTCTCATTTAAAATTTATGTTTAAACATTTTTATAATGTTTCAAACAAATAAA
>CANRAL010000031.1 GCA_947628585.1 uncultured Bacilli bacterium
AAAAATAAAATCATCACAAAGCCTTATAAAAGCTGGGATAAGTGATGATTTTAATCTTTATTACTGTCAAACTCGGGATTAGTATTTATAGTATTTGTGTTATTATTGTTACTATGAATACTTTTTCATTTGCAAACATTTTGCAAACATTGTTTGCATCCGTTCACTAATACAATGTTTTCTTGTTAATTTGTTTAGAAATATCTCCTTTCTCAACGCATCCCATTATACAACAAAAAAGTAAACATTACACCTGATTATATGCTATTATATTTTAACATTCAAATATAATTTATCATGTTTATTAAATTGTTTTTTATTTTAAATAAAACAATTACATAAACATTAATTATGATTTATCAATATTTCTATAAATTTAGTTGCTGTAAAACTTGGAATGCATTTCTTTTTTATAGCATATCCTAGTTTCCTTTGAGGAATTTTTATATTTGTGTTAATCTCAAATAATGATTTATTTAATTTATCTTTTATAAATTCTTTAGTAAGAAGAGCAATACCAAAATCATTCTCTGCAAGTTTAGTTAATAATCCATGACTTACAACTTCCATTTTGGGATTACATTGTAAATTATTATCTTTTAAAAATTTATTAAAATTATTTCTAGTTACAGAAGGATATTTTTGAAGTAAAATATCTTCTTTCAATAAATCAACTAAGCTATTAAATTTCTTTTCTTTATATTTCTTTCCACCAACAAAAATATCATTTAGAAATGTTATCATTTTATATTCTATATCATTAATTACTTGATCGGGAATAGCAGTTATAACAATGTCTACAGAACCATTTCGTAAATCTTTAATCAAATTTTCTGTTAAATCATTTGTAATATTTATATCAATATTTGGATATTTATTGTGAAATTCTTTTAAATATGGCATTAAATATTGTTCAGAAATAGTTGCTGTAGATCCAATATTTATAACACCCTCTTCTAAATTTTTCAGCGAAATAAATTTATTTGTTCCATTGGTAAAATAACTCATACCTTCTTTAATATAATTATATAATTCTTCACCTTCATTTGTTAAAATTACTCCTTTAGGAGTTCTTATAAAAAGTTTTCCGCCAAGTTCATCTTCTAAAGTTTTTATAGATTGGGTAACAGCCGGTTGACTTATCATTAGTTTTTTTGCCCCTTTTGATATACTTTTCTCATTTGCTACTTCATAAAAAACTTTATACAATTCAAAATTAATATTCATATATATAACCTCCACTTATATATATTATAATTAATATATATTTGTATTATACCTAAAAATACCATATAATGCAATTGAAAGGAAGAAAGTTACATGAATAAAAATTTAAAAGAAATGCGATTACATCTAAAAGAATTAAAGAAAACAATAGAAAATAATTATTATGTAGTTTATAATTTGCATAATTTTTTAATTAATTATCAAAAAGAATTTAAAAAGAAAGAAAGTTTAGAAGCATTAAAAAGAATTGCTGATTTTCTAAAGCCAAGAGAAAAAGAATATGAAATAGCAAAATCAAAATATCAAACATTAAAAGAGGAAATGCCAAAAATATGTAGTCATGAAATTATTGTTAGAAATGAACAAGGCTGTTATTATTGCCCTATATGTAATGAAAATTTTTATCAAAGTAGCCCAGAAGACTCAATCTACTCTTCTACAATGTATTCATCTACTCGCTATATTATAGAAACTCAAGGAAAAAAAGACGACGACATTTCTAAAATAGTAGATGAAGCGTTAATGGATGAAAATAATTTTTTGGAAAATATAAAAAGTGAATTAGCCAAAATTCAGTTTGATAGCAATATTAAATTAAAGAGAAGATGAGAATATGAAAAAGAAAGAAATATTACACTTAATTAACAAAATAAATAAAATGAATAATTTTATTATGAATAATTCGAGGTTATTAACAATTACTAGACCATTTTCAGATGAAAGTATGTGGTTTCCTAATATCCCCGAATTAAAAGATGAATTTGCTATATTAAAAGAAGAAATAAAAGAAGTAAAAAGCAATGTAGATAAACAAAAGGAAATTCTTGAAGAAACCAAAAATCATTGTAATCATGAGATAAGATTAGAATATTATGGAGATATAGTTAGTAGCTATAAATGTGCTATTTGTGGAAAAACTATCCATCCTGATAATTATTTTAGTTGGGGAGATTCAATAAATAGAAATAGACATTGTGTAATTTTACCAGCAAAAGAGCAAATAGATGAAGATGGTTTTTCTTATGAATTAAATAATGGCTATAGAAAAGAACAAATTATAAGTATTATTCTTGAAATATTAAATTATAAAAATGATGAAGATGAGATTGATTTAATAGATGAGTTCAAAAAACTAAATCTTCCAAATAGTAAAATAATAGATAAAAAACTAATACCTGAATATTATATTTTAATTATTGACGGAAGTAATCATGAACATATAGGAAATAATGCTTATATCTATACCCCAATTTATATACCAGCAGTTAATTTTTTAAAATACTTTAAAAATCTTTTAAATATTAAAATAGAATTCATTGCTAGTAATGATATTTTAGATAGTTATGAATGCACTAAAATAAGAAATGAAAATGATGGCTCTATACAATTTAGTGAATATCACACTCTAGAAGAATTAAAAGAACTGATAAAAATTAGTTCAAAAATTCCATATAAACTGGTAATAAATGCATCAAATCTATCAACATATAAAATTGTTAAAAGTAGAATAATTAGACAAAAATACAATTTAAATCTTTGCGAACTATTTCCAAATAGTCATATTATTGAAATTGCTGATATTCATTCAATTAAAAATACATCAGAATTAAAAAAAATATTTGAAAGTTTTAAAACACCTAATGATTTATATTTCTGTAGCGATGGTGAAAATAGTAATACTTATTATTATTCTTTAGAAAATGAAAAACTAGTTAAAGAATCTCTAGATCAAACTTGTGATAAAATTAAAAGGAAACTAAAAAAATGAACAAAAAATTGAAAAATAAAATTAATGAATTAATTTCAAAAACGAAAGCAACTTTACTTTCTTCAAAAATAATTTATCGAGGAAATTTTATTAATTTAATTGAAGAAAGTTATGTACTTCCTAACAAAGTCATTATAAAAAGAGAAAAAATTATAAAAAACAATAATAAACAATCAGTTATTATTATTGCCATTACCGATGATAATAAATATATTTTAGTATCGCAAAATAGAATAAATGGACTTACTACCTTAGAGTTTCCTTCTGGATATATAGAAGAAAACGAAAGTATTATCGAAGCAAGCGCAAGAGAATTACTAGAAGAAACAGGTTATACTTCATACGAGATTAATTATTTAGATAGTTATTATGCCCAAATTGGAATAGATAGTTCAATTGTTAATATTGTTATTGCATATAATTGTATAAAAACTAACAAACAAAATTTAGGTAAGTATGAATATATTAATTATAATGAATTTACTTTTGAAGAATTAAAAGAGTTAATAAATTTAAATTACATAAATGGTGTTGGGAATAAACTTGCTTTTTACGAATTACTAAATATCACTATGGGGAAAGAAAAAACTTGCAAAAAAAAATTAAGTCCGTAAACTGAACTTCAGATAGTTTAAGCAACCTACATGGCTGATAAACTTCCTTTTTCCACTTACTGAGGCAATCTTAAATTGACATTGAAAAACTTTGCCTCGTTTTTGGATATTAACTTTTCCTCTTACGTTCTTCCTTCTCTTTTAATAAAAGGAGCAACAAAAAATGCCAACATTGATGCTGACATTTTTGTTTGCATAATTGTTTGCAATGAGAATTCCTTTATTTATAAGGGTTTCAGAGGTGTTCTTGCAAACATTTCATTTTTTTGCAAACATTTTGCAAACATTTCATAAAATATTAGCAATTTTCACTCATTTTTTTACTTTTAAAATCCTCGCAAACCCTTATAAAACCTACTACTTTCCACAACAGTTTTTATACTTTTTTCCACTTCCACATGGACATGGATCATTTCTACCAATTTTATTTACTCTTTTTGGTTGAGCTTTTACCTTTTCTTTACCATCATTAGCGTGACCTTCTAATGTTTGCTTTCTTTCGGTATTTTGCTTAACTTCGGCTCTTAATAAGAATGTAGCAGTATCACGATCTATTTTATCTAGTAAGTTATCAAACATTTCAAAACCTTCCATAGTATAAGCTTGAACAGGATTAATTTGACCATATCCTCTTAAACCTATTCCTTCTTTCAAATGTTCCATTGCACTCATATGTTCAACCCAATTAGAATCAATAACTCGTAATGAAATAGCTTTTTCAAATTCATTCATAATTGGTTCGGCAACCATTTTCTTTTCATAGTCTTTGATAACTAAATCATACAAATAATCTTTTATTTGATCATCTTTTAATTTTTCTACTTCACTAAATTTAATACTCTTATCTTTTAAGAAATTAGTATTTACATATTCAATAATTTCTTTTTTGTCTTCAGGAGTTAAATAATTTTCAGGAGGAAGATGATTTTCAACAAGTGTATTAATTACGTTTTTAAAGGTTTCTAAAATTCGATTATGAATGCTTTCTTCATCTAATATTTCATTTCTTCGACCATAAATAATTTCTCTTTGTTCATTCAACACATTATCATAATCTAGTAAACTTTTCCGCATATCATAATTGTTTCCTTCAACTTTCTTTTGCGCAGTTTCAATACTTTTAGTTAAAGACTTAGACCGAATTGATTGATCGTCCGTGAATCCCACACTTTCCAGCATATTTTTTATTCTTTCCGTACCAAATCTTCGCATTAAGTCATCTTCAAAAGAAACGAAAAATTGACTTTTTCCAGGATCCCCTTGCCGTCCTGAACGACCACGCAATTGGTTATCAATTCTTCGTGATTCATGACGTTCGGTACCTATTACAAATAAACCACCTAATTCTTTAACGCCTTCGCCAAGTTTAATATCTGTACCACGACCGGCCATATTTGTAGCTAAAGTTATAGCACCTTTTTCCCCAGCATGAGCAATTATTTCGGCTTCTCTTTCATGATTTTTAGCGTTTAACACTTCATGTTTTAAACCATTTTTTTTAAGTAATGCGCTTAATTTTTCATTGGCTTCTACTGATATTGTCCCAATTAAAATTGGTTGACCAGTTTCATGGATATATTTAATGGTATTAATTATAGCCTTATATTTTCCCGCTTCATTAGAATAAACTAAATCTGGCAAATCTTCTCGAATAACAGGCTTATTTGTTGGAATACAAATAACATACATATTATAAATACTTCTAAATTCTTCTTCTTCAGTTTTGGCCGTACCAGTCATCCCCGACAATTTGTTATACATTCTAAATAAATTTTGGAAGGTAATAGTTGCCATGGTTTTAGTTTCTGTATTAATAGTAACTCCTTCTTTAGCTTCAATAGCTTGATGAAGTCCTTCAGAAAATTGACGACCATACATTAACCGACCTGTAAATTGGTCTACAATTAAAATTGCATCATCTTGAACAACATAATCAATATCTTTTTTAAAACCATAGTTAGCCTTTAAAGCTTGATTTAAATGATGAACTAATACTGTATTATCTAAATCATATAAATTATCTAAATGCATTAAGCCTTCAACTTTTTTACTACCGGCTTCTGTTAAAGAAACATTTTTGGTTTTTAAATCAACAGTATAATCATCATTTTCTTTTAATCTTTTAACTACTCTATCAGCATCAATATATAAATTATTAGAATTAAAACGTCCCCCACTTATAATAAGAGGTGTTCTCGCTTCATCAATCAAAATTGAATCCACTTCATCGATAATACAAAAATTTAAAGGCCTTTGAACTCTTTGTTCAGCTCTAACAACCATATTATCTCTTAAATAATCGAAACCAATTTCATTATTAGTTGAATAGGTTATATCAGCCGCATAAGCTTTTCTTTTTTCATCAATACTCATTGTTAAAGAGTTTAAATTAACTCCAACTGTCATACCTAAAGCTTCATAAATTGGTCCCATCCATTCTGCATTCCGAGTTGATAAGTATTCATTAGTTGTTACAACATGAACTCCCTTTCCTTCCAAGGCATTTAAATAAGCTGGCATAGTTGTTGTTATAGTTTTTCCTTCACCAGTTTTCATTTCGGCAATATTACCATAATGAATAGCTAATCCCCCTAGAATTTGAACATGGAAAGGCTTTTCACCAATTGTCCGATAAGCAGCTTCTCTAACTGCAGCAAAAGCTGGAACAACTAAATCTTCTAATGTTTCTCCCTTAATTAATCTTTCCCGAAATTCTACTGTTTTATTTTTTAATTCTGCATCCGTTAATTTTTGCATTTCTTCATCTAATGCTTCAATTTCTAAGGCAATTTTTTCAAAACGCATCAATTCTTTATATTCACTATCAAATAATTTTTTAAATAATCCCATCGTGTATTCTCCTTTACTCATCATATATTGTACCAAATTTATTTTAAAAAGTCTTTATTTTTTTGATATATTCGCAAAAAAGCACCTTTTAGAAAAAAAACAATGTTCTTAAACACTGTTAATTTAATCATTATCTAGTAATATCGTATCACTTTCTAACATATCCTTAGGTACCGCAATATCTAAATAATCTAAGATTGTCGGAGCTACATTAGCAAGAGTTCCTTCGCTTAATAATCCCACTTTATTATCCTTAATTATAAATGGTACTTTAGCTAAAGAATGAGTGGTACAAGGACTACCATCAGGATTTAACATCGTATCAGAATTTCCATGGTCCGCTAAAAGAATTATTTTATAAAAATTATCTTCGGCTTTTTCAATTAAAGAACCTAAACATTCATCCACAACTTCACAAGCTTTTATCGCAGCTCCCATATTTCCTGTATGACCAACCATATCTGGATTTGCATAATTTACTAAAATAAAATCATAATCATTTTCCATACAATTTATAACTTTTTTAGTAACTTCATAGGCACTCATTTCTGGTTTCAAATCATAAGTAGCAACAGATGGTGATGGAATATGAAATTTATCACACTTATCAATCTTACCATTAAAACCACCATCAAAGAAATAAGTAACATGAGGAAATTTTTCACTCTCAGCTACCCGGGCTTGTGTAAAACCTAATTCTGATAAATAAATTCCTAATGGTTCTTTAACTTTAGGTGCTTTTAAAAAAGCATTACTTTTAATTTTTTTATCGATATTAAATAACGTAAATACTTCCAAATCTGGCAGCTTGGTAATTGGAAAATCCGTAAATTCTAAATCAGTCAAAGCTTTTAAAATTTGTTTTGAACGATCGGCCCGATAATTCATCCAAATTAATACATCTCCATTTTTTATCATATCCTTAGCCATTACTATTGGTTTAATAAATTCATCAGTTATTCCTTCTTTATATAATTTATCTATTGTACTTTGAATATTTAAAGAAAGAATTCCTTTACCCTTAGTAATTAATTCATAATATAAACTAGTTCTATCCCAATTTTCATCACGATCCATTGCATAATAACGTCCACAAATGGTGGCAATATTCCCAATTTTATTTTTATTTATTAAATCATTAATTGTGTTAATATACTTCATCGAAACATTAACAGCAGTATCTCTACCATCCGTAATTAAATGAAAATGAATTTTTTTAAAATCATTATTTACCAAAAAGTTATACATATTTATAAAATCATCTATTCCCGCATGAACATTTCCATCACTGCATAATCCCATTATATGAATATCTTTTTCTTTTAACTCTAATAATTTTTTAATAGTTTCATTTTCCTTATCCACATTTGCCAAAAATTCATCAACTAATACTTCGCTTTGCTTCAAAACTCGTCCTGCACCTATAGTTGAATGTCCTACTTCGCTATTACCAACTTGACCAGCTTTAAGACCTACAGCTTCTTCACTTGCTCCAAGTAAAGCATGGGGATAATTTTCCCATAAATTATTAAAGTTTGGCATTTTCGCCGCTTTAACAGCATTTCCATTTGTTTCTTCCCGAATCCCAAACCCATCAAAAATAATTGTTAAAATCTTTTTCATATTTTCACCTATTTCATTTAAAATGATAACATAAAAAAAGGAAAAATACAATTTCCTTAATTTATCAATAATTGTTTATTAAGCTTTATTCTATCCGCGATAGTAGTTAAAAATTCACCATTGGTTGGTTTAGCTCTTTCAAAATCAATACTATTGCCAAACAAATCTTCCATCATTTTTAAATCTCCTCTAATCCAACTTACTTCAATGGCATGTCTTATAGCTCGTTCAACTCTAGAAACAGTTGTATCATACTTATAGGCAATCTCAGGATATACTTCTTTCGTTATTAAAGTATCTAATTTATTATCATACATAATAATTATTCCTTCTCGAATATATTGATATCCTTTTAAATGACTGGGAATACCTAAACTATGCAAAATATTACTAACTTCTACTTCTATAGTACTAGACATTTCTTTTAAACTCATATTACTATTTAAATCCATTTCTAATATTCTTGATTCTAATGATTCTACACTAAAAGGCTTCATCATATAAAAAGCATTACTTAGATTTTTAACTTGATTAATAGTATAATCATCTTTAAAGCTAGATAAAATAATTCCTTTTTTATGAATATTTCGAATCTTTAATTCTTCCAAAATTTTGATTCCATCAAGATTAGGAAGTAAAATATCCATAATATAAAAATTATAATCATTAGTATTATTAATTAAATAATCTAAACCTTTTCTTCCATCATCAAATATTTTGACAATTTTAATTTTATCATTATTTAAAAAGTACTTCTCGATACTACTAGTTACTGCACGATTGTCATCAATTACGACAACACTAATTGGCTTTTTCACTATTTTTTCTCCTTTTCCTTTTTACAACATGTTTTCATTATAAAAGAAATATTGTCAAAAAGCTACAAAAAAGAAAGTCAATATATGTCAACGTATGTCTACTTTTGTCGAATTATAGTATTATTCTGCGATTTTATTCATAAAATCCAACATTTTTTGAACGTTTTCGACTTCTAAACTTGCCGAACCTACTAAAAAACCATCAATTGCTTCAATTTTTAATAATTCTTTAATATTACTAGGGTTGACACTCCCCCCATATAAAATTTCCATATCAACTTCATAGTTATTTTTTATTTCTTTTTTTATAAATTTAATTATTGCATCCAATTCCGTATTTGAAGGAAGAATATTAGTCCCGATTGCCCAGACAGGTTCATAAGCAATCATTATATCTTTAATATTTATATTATTTAAAACTTCTTGAATTTGTTTTTTTAACACTTCTTCAGTTTTACCATTTTCTTTTTCTTTTATATTTTCCCCAATACAATATATTATTTTAATTCCATTATTTTGAGCTTCATTAATTTTATTAATAAAATCAATATTAATTTCTTTTTTAAATATTCTTCTTTCCGAATGACCTACTATACAATAACTAACGCCAATACTAGCTAATTGTTTACCCGTAAGTTCTCCCGTAACGGTTTCTTCAATTAAACTGCTAATATCTTGAGATCCTAATTTTAATTTATGTTTGTTTAAATTAACGAAATAAAGACTAGAAGGACAAACCACTAGTCTTATATTATTTGGCTCAATCCTTTCTAATCCCCCGTTATATTTTAAAAAGTCTTGATACCCCATTTTATTCTTTAAATTACATACTAAATATTTCATTTACTCCATCCACTTTAAGGCTTCTAAAGATTCATTGGCAATATATTCCAAAGTTGCTCCTCCCCCGGTTGATATATGTTTATAACTATTTTCATAACCAAATTTTCGAACTGCGGAAGCCGTATCTCCACCTCCTATTATAACAGTTTTTTCACCTTCTGCCAAAATTTTAAACAATTTTTGTGTTCCTTTACTGTATAGTTCTTCTTCATATTTTCCTAAAGTACCATTTACAAATATTAATTTGCTCTTGGCAATATAAGGAGTAAATAATTTTATTGTTTCTTCTCCAACATCATAAATTATATCCCCATCTTTAACAAAATCAACTGGTAAAATAATTTTTTCCTTATATGTATCTAATAAGTTTTTTAATTCTTTATAAATGTTTTCATCAGTAGGTACCAAACTATTTCCGACATCTTTTCCTTCGGCTTTTAAAAAGGCATTGGCTATTCCGCCACCAACTAATAAATAATCACACTTAGTTAATAAACTTTTAATTAAAGTAATTTTATCATCTACCTTGGCTCCTCCCATTATAACAGTAAAAGGATGAGGAGGATTATGTAAAAGAATATCTAATTCTTTAAGTTCTTCAATAACTAAAAAGCCGATTCCACTTGGTAAATATTTACAGATACCCGCGGTTGAAGCATGAGCGCGATGCGATGAACCAAAAGCATCATTGATATAAACATGACCTAAAGATGCCCAATATTCCGCTAATGTGGCATTATTTCCACTTTCTAATTTTTCAGGATAATCCATCCACCGCGTATTTTCTAATAATATTATTTCCCCATTAGGGGTATTATCAACTAATTCTTTAACTTTTTTACCATAACAAGCACTAATAAATTTAACCTTTTTGCCAATTACATTAGCTAACTCATTAGCTACAATTTTTAAAGAGTTCTTGGCTTTATCACTTTCTTCTTTAACCCTTCCTAAATGAGATAATAAAATAACCTTAGCATTTCTATCCAATAAGTAATTTATTGTTTTTACACTAGCTACTATTTTACTATTATCCAATATTTTACCATCCTTAATTGGCACATTATAGTCAACCCTTACTATTACACTCTTATCATTAACTTCTAATTCATTTATTGTTTTCATTAGTATCACCTATTTTATTGTATCAAAAAAAGATAATTAAGCAAATATTTTTTAATAATTATCTTTTAATTCATAATTAAATTAGTCAGTTTTATATTATTATATTAAGTTATTCAAAACTAAATAATTTTTTTGCCGTTCTTAACATTTGAGCAGTATAACCATATTCATTATCATACCAAGCGACAACTTTTACTAATTGTTTACCTTCATTTTCAACAATACTAGTACATAATCCATCAACTAAAGCTCCCCATTTTTTATTAATAATATCACTAGAAACTACTGGATCCATAGTGAAAACTAAAGCATCGCTTTGATTATTTTTAAATAAATTATTTATTTCTTCTACGGAAGTATTAGTTTTAAGTTCTAAAGTTACGTCAATTACTGAACCATCCGTGACAGGAACCCGAAAGGCAATACCATCAAGTTTTCCTAATAATTCCGGAATGACTAAACCTATAGCTTTCGCAGCTCCGGTTGAAGCAGGAACAATATTCGCCGCACTGGTTCTTCCTCTTCGAGAATTAATACCTTTTTTATGTGTACCATCCAAAGTTGCTTGATCGTTCGTATAAGCATGAACCGTTGACATATAGCCTTTTACAATACCAATATTATCATTTAAAACTTTTAATACGGGAGCTAAACAATTAGTTGTACATGATGCCGCACTAATAATTGTATCACTAGATGTTAAAGTATCTTCATTAACACCATATACTATAGTTTTCATATCTCCTTTACCCGGTGCTGAAATTATAACTTTTTTAGCTCCGGCTTTAATATGTTTACTAGCTCCTTCCATATCTGTAAATTTACCAGTACATTCTAAAACAACATCTACATCTAAATCTTTCCATGGTAAATTTTCAGGATCCATTTCTTTAAATACTCTTATTTTTTTAGTTCCATTTATAATAATGTTTTCATCATCATAACTTATTTTATCTTCATGAAATGAACCATGAACTGTATCATATTTTATTAAATATGCTATTTCTTCGGGACTACTTAAATCATTAATCCCTACAACATCAAAATCCGTTGTTGTGACAATTTGTCTAAATGCTAATTTTCCAATTCTTCCAAAACCATTAATTGCTACTTTAATCATTATTCTTTCCTCCTATAAACTCTCTTAAAATAGAATCATCATTTATATATTCTCCCGGGATGGGATAAAACTGCTTTAAAAAATCTAATAATCGTCGAGCTTCTTCATAATATTGCGAATTAATACTAACCGAATATAACAAAGGCTCTACATATACTTTTAATACTCCTACTTCATAAGCTAAAGCTGTATTAACAATGGTATCTGCCTGATGAATAAAGGGAAAAATGTATTTTTCTTCTCCATTACGAACATTTTGCCAACTATCAATTGTAGCCGTTACATCATATCCTCGGGTTCTATTATCTCTTACTATTCTTCTTAATAATCTTAAATCTAAGGTTGATATATAATTATGGCGATCAATATTAATTGGAATAAAAGGGCTTAAATATATTTTGTACTTTAAATCTTTTTCTATTCCCTGTAATAATTCATCATTTAAAGCATGCAAACCTTCAATTAAAAATATACTATTTTCTTGCATCTTGGTTTTATTTCTATAAAACTCTCTTTCTCCAGTCATAAAATTATATTTAGGTAATCTTACTTCTTCATGATTTAATAAACTCGCAATGTTTTCGTTAAATAATTTAATATCTAAAGCCTGCAATGACTCAAAATCATAATTACCTAATTCATCTTTAGGACTATCAACTCTATTTAAAAAATAATCATCTAAACTTATATTAATAGTATCATAACCTAAAGCCTGCAAGTAAGAACCTAATCTTTTATTAGTTGTTGTTTTACCACTTGATGAAGGTCCCGCGATTAAAATAAATTTAACACTTTTTCGTCTCTCTATTTCTTCAGCAATTTTCGCAATATTTAAACTAAACGTTAATTCATTAGATTGAATAAATTTCTTTATATCGCCATTAGCTAAAGTTTGATTTAAATTAGTAACGTAAGGCATATTCAAAGCTTTTAAAAATTCTTTACCCCGTTTAAAGGAATTTAAAATATTATCATAATGAACATATTCTGGACTTTTACCATGATCTCCTATTCTCGGAAAAAGAAAAATTATTCGATTATTTCCTAAATATACTAAATTAAATTCATTAATAACCCCAGTACTATAAGGCATCTCCGTATAAAAATAATTTAAATGATTATCCAATTTATATAATGTAACAATATTATCACTAATATTTTGAATATTTAAAGCCTTTTCATCTTGATGAACTTGTTCATAGTATTTTATTGCTTCTCTCGGCAATACATTTAATTTTTCGATTCTTTTATTTGCTTTAATTATTTTAAACATTTCTTCTTTAATTTGATCAATATCTACTTGATTTAAAATACGCGAACTATTTATAACACCTAGCATACCATTAGGAACACTATGTTCATAGTTAATTTCTAAATTAGCATCAATTTTAGTTAAGGCAACTTCAAAAATAAATTTAAGACCAGCTTTATACATTTTATTACCTATTAAGTCATCAGTATCTACAAAGCTAATTACACAGTCATTTGCAACTTTTTGCTCAAGAGAAAAAACTTCATTATTAATTTTTACTCCTAAAGCATTTTGGACCCCTAGACTTTTGGAAATATCATAAAATGAAGTACCTTTTATAAATTCAAAATCTTTGCCATTAAATATAATTTTAACTGTATCCATCTCTTTACCCCTAGTCTATTAAATTATAACATAATTATTTTTAAAATAAAATATTATTATATTTTATTCGTTAATTAAATTTTTTTTACTAATTACTTTATATTTATATTTTTTTTTGAATATCTTTTAATTTTTTTACTTATATATTATATAGGTGATTAAAATGTTTTTACCAACAATTATTGAAAAAAGTAGTAATAAAGAATATGCTTTTGATTTATATTCAAGACTGTTAAAAGATCGAATCATTTTTTTAACAGGAGAAATTAATGATAGTCTAAGTAGTATTATCGTTGCTGAATTATTATATTTGGATAGTCAAAATCATGAAGATATTTATTTATACATAAATAGTCCGGGAGGAAGTATTACCGCGGGATTAAGTATCTATGATACGATGAATTATATTAAAAGTGATGTTCGAACCATTGCTGTTGGATTATCCGCGAGTATGGCAGCCTTTTTATTGTCGGGAGGAACCAAAGGTAAAAGAGGTGCTTTACCCAATGCCGAAGTTATGATTCATCAACCCCTCGGAGGAATTGAAGGACAAGCAACTGATATTAAAATTGCCGCCGAAAGAATAATTGCTTTAAAAAAGAAAATAAATAAAATCTTGGCCCAAAATACAGGTCAAGACTTAACAACTATCGAACAAGACACCGAACGAGATAATTTTATGACAGCCGATAAAGCATTAAAATATGGATTAATAGATCAAATTATAAATTAATCTAGTCTAATTATTGTTTCACCATCAGCTGAATATAAATATTTTTCTTTGGCATATCTAGCTATATAATCATTATCTTGAAGTTTAATAACTTCACTTTTTAATTTATCTTCTTCACTTAATAAATTATTATATTCTTCACTTAATTTTGCAATTTCTTTTTTATTTTCTAATATCGTAACCCAGTCATGAGATACAGAAGAAACTAAGGATACAATTAATCCTAATATAACTAATGAAATAAATATTAATCTTGTTTTTTCTTTTTTAGTTTTTTTCATTGTACCCTCCGTACCTTATATTTTAACAAAAGAAAAAGAAAATAACTATATTATTTTCTTTTTCGATATAAAGTTTTACACAATTTTACAATTTTTCTATTAAAATAAGTTATAAACCAAAATCCTAAACCAAACATTAGAAAAAAATATATATGAAAATAACCATGATTTATCTTAAAAATTAAATATACATATAATAATACACTATCAATAACCATAACTAATGTTACTAAATATTTTTTAAAAACATTTAAATTTTTTATTAAAAATAAATTATATTTAGCAATATAAAAATATAAAATACCATAGCAAAAGGAAAAAATTAAAGATTTTAATTGTAAAAAACTATCCATTATTTAAATAATTTTGTCATAAAAGAATCTTCTTTTAATTTTTCTTTACCATCTAAATAAGTAAAACTATTTATTTTACCTTTTATTTTTACATTACCATCATTAGTATCTAATTTTAAAAGTTCTAAATTTTCTCCTTTTAAATGAATATTTCCCATTACTGATTCTAATAAAAATTCTTCATCATCAAAACTAATTATTTTACTAATACCACTTATTGCCACATTAGCTCGGTCAACCATTCTAAATTCTTGACTACCAAAATTTAATTTTTCTTCCATAGCATGTCCTCCATTATAATATATGTTTCTTTTTTCTTTTTAATGATATTTCTAATTCATTGAAAGAGTTTATTAATATGTTAAGTTCTTCTTGATTATTAACAACAACATCTTCTTTACTTAAAAAACCAAATTTATTTATATTAGAAAAATATATTATATTAACCGCTTTTCGTTTTAAATATTCTTGAACTATCTTTTCTTTATTAGTTTTAATATTTAATATACTTAATGAATTTAAAAATTCTTCTATTTGATAAATTTGACCTATATATATTTCTTGAACATTTATTCCCTCTTGACTTTCCGTTATTATTCTAGCCCCAATTAAATATCTATTATCTGCGTTTTTTCCATAATATAAAAATTTTATATACATTTTTACCTCCATTAAAAAAATACACTACTTTTAATAATGTATTCATTTAATTAACATTTAATAACTATAATAAGTAAAAAAAATAACCTCTATTACAAGAGATTATTGAATTAATACTTTTTTATTATTCTTCTTCAGTTGGATTATTATATTCAGCTAAAATTTTATCTTCAAACATAGCTCTAGTTTCCGCATTAATTGGATGAGCTATATCTTCATATTTATCGTCTCCTACTTTACGACTAGGCATAGCGATAAATAATTTATCTGCTCCTTCAATAATCCGGATATTTCTAACAACAAAACAATCATCAATTGTAACTGTTGCATATCCCTTCATGCGTGATCCTTCTCTGTCTACTTTGTGAACTTTTACTTTTGTAATTTCCATTTCCTTACCTCCAAATTATTTCACAATTCTATTAATATTGTACTTTAATTATTTTTATTTTGCAATATTTTTTACAAATATTTTGCAATATTTTTGTAACTATTCAGACCTAAAAAGATAGAAAAAAAGAAATCTATCTTTTTTTAATGTTGATAAGTATAGAAATT
>CANRAL010000032.1 GCA_947628585.1 uncultured Bacilli bacterium
ATATTCAAAATCAAAAGAAAAGCTTAATTTCAACAAAAATTAAACTTTTTTCATTTTTTCAACTGTCAAACTCGGGAGGTTCGTAAGTTTTTATTTTAAAGAAAAATTATGTTCTCTTTCTAGGAAGGAGGACATTTTTTATGTTAGAATTTAAAATTATTCGTAACTTGAAACCCAATAAAGATATTCTAGAAATTATTAATAATTGTACTGTTACCATACAATCTGGCAAAATAAAGCAATTATTAAAAACAAACCTTCAGTTTATAGAACCAACTAAATATTTTATAACTTATCCCTTCACTCTTACCATTTACGAATATTGCATCAATGAAATAAATAATAAGCCCTTTTATATCAAAGAATATAACAATAAATATAACCTTCAAGAAATATTACATATTTTAAAAAAATTAACAAAAAACTTATAAAAATTAATTTTTAGGGTTTACTTTTTGCGTTTGAGTGAGGAAACATATGAGGAGATGATTTTATTTTGAGATGTGGAATTTATGTTAGAGTTTCAACTGAAGACCAAAAAGATAATGGATATTCTATTGATTCACAATTACGAATGATTAAAGAATATTGCGAAAAAAATAATTATGATATTATTGATATTTACAATGATGCTGGATATTCTGGTAAAAATTTAATTCGCCCAGATATGCAAAGGCTTATAAAGGATATTGCCGCGAAAAAATTAGATAAATTAATTGCCATTAAAGTTGATAGATTAACTAGAAATAATCTAGATGGTTTTTGGCTTCTTAACTATTGTGAACAAAACAATGTTAAAATTGAACTTATTCTTGAACCTTATGATGTTTCAACCGCTAATGGTGAAATGATTTATGGTATGAATTTAGTATTTGGACAAAGAGAAAGAAAAGAAATTGGAGCACGAACCAAAAGAGCATTGGAAGAAATGGCATTAGAAAAAGTACATCCGGGCAAAGCTCCATATGGTTATACTAGAAATAAAATTACAGGTCATCTTGAAATCAATCCTATTGAGGCTTTGGTTGTAAAAGAAATATTTGAATTATGTAAAAAAGGCGAATCAATAAGAAATATTGCTTTTATAATGGAACAAAATAATGCCTATCTTGATAAAGGTAAATGGACTTTTAGTCGAGTTTATAAAATTCTTACTAATTCTATTTATATAGGTATTTTTGAATTTGGAAAATACAAAAGAAAGCCAGAAGATATATTAAAAATTGAAAATTATTGTGAGCCAATCATTGATTTAAAAACTTGGAAACTTACAAGATCTTATTTAGAAAAAAATAAACATTCTAATTATGGTGAACATATACACTTGTTTACTTCTATTATTAGATGTCCTGAATGTAATAAAATATTATCTTCAACTAACTCTTTTAAGTATAGTGGTACACCAAAAGAAAGAGTATATTATCATTTAACTTGTAAAAATCCTAATTGTAAAGCTAAAGGATTACATTATAATTCTGACAAAATTGAACAAAAATTAGGAAGAATATTAAATGAATTAACTAGATATATGTATGATAATACTAATGAAATAATAACTAGTACAACAACTAAATCTAAAGAAATAAGTGATATTGATAAAGCCATAGAAAAATTAAAGCAACAAGAAAAAAGATTAATTGACTTATATTTAGATTCCAATTTAGATGTAAATAGTATAAATTTAAAAAATGAAGCAATTAAAAAAGAAATAAACAAATTAAATTTAAGAAAAATGCAACTTAATCCGGATGATAATTTTAAAGAATATACACTTGAATTATTAAAAAAATTAGATTGTAAATTAGAAAAAAATGAAGTTATTTTTTATAATAATTTGGGTTTTTCATTTCTATGGGATACTTTAAATCGTAAAGCAAAACAAGAATTAATTAAAAAAATAATTGCTCAAATAGACATTACAAGAGATAAAAATTACAATATAGAAATTAAAAATATAAAATTTACTGATGAATTTATTTCTAAAAATAAGCAAGAATATATAGAATATCTTAATGAAATATTACAAAATAATAATATGGGATTTATTTACAAACCAAAAATTGAAAAAAAAGAATTATTAAATTATTCTAAAAATTATACTATTATTTCTTATACAAAATTCAAAAATAACGATTATTCTCAGAAAGAAATGAACATTTATATGGAATTAATGAAAGAACATTTTTACAAAGATGGTATTATTAATTGCCCATGTACTGAAAACAATAATGTTATAGATTTACTATTTTTAATACCTAAAAATCAAGTATAAAATTAAATTATTTTGGGAGTACTTTTTAACTTTTATGTCCTAGCAAGCACTGATTTTGTACGGACAACAAAATCAAAATTTGGGAGTACAACATTGTTATTTTTAGTCCTAGCAAGTACTGCAAATGTACGGACAACATTTGCAATTAAAATACTCCCAAACCCTATTTTAGAAAGGATGATTAAAATATGAGAAAAAGAAATATTAAGGTTAATTTTTACTTAAATGAAAAACACGAAAAAGCCAAATTATAATCATTAATTTTAACCAATTACTTTGATGGTTTATAATCTTTCAATAATATTCTGCCATTATTTTTCATAGTTTTTTCACTTACTAATTCCATTTCAAATAAAGAACGTGCTTGTGAATAATATTGTTTCAATAACTCTACATCAAAATATTTTTTTTCACTTTTATATTTACAAAGATTTTTTAAACTATTTAATGCTTTTATTTTTTTATCAAAATCAAAATTATTAATTTCATCTACAGCTTTATTAGCAACTGCTATTTTTTCGTCTATAGGAACTAATTCGTCATGAGTTGCATAGTTTAAAAATTCATATATACTATTTGGCTCATTAGATAAAACTCTTTCAATAATAAACGCTAACTCTGGTGGAGTAACTTGTGTACCCTCAACAGCAATAGAGTCATCACGATAGCTAAATGGTCCATTAGATGTATATAGATATATCCTTTTAATATTTTCATACATAGGATCTCCATTTGGTAAATCTGCTCCAGAAGTAAATGCATTTTCTCTAAATGTTGCATTATATGGTGCAGTAAACACACCTTCAGTTTTATAACTAGCATTTCTAACGACTTCATCTAATAATTCTTTTAATTTTTCATTATTGTAATAAACCGAATAAACTCTTTCAACATTGTCACTTTTTTCTATAAATTTCATAGTAACTCTCCTCTTGGGGAGTTATTGTAACATAAAGTTCATCAAATATCAAGTTTTTCTGCTATTATCTTTGCTTTTAAGTTTTAAAAATTACGAAATGAAAAAGTAAATATGATATAAATTTTCATTTTATTTATTAAATCATTTTTGATATAATTATTTATAGGAAGAGACTTAGTTCGTAAATTGTAGTTGTTCCGCTCCATTGGGAAATATATTCGAACTTTTTAGTTCGTTTTTTTTATTAATTAATAGTATTTTTAAATCATTTTAGGATAAATACCCATACAAATTATTGAATTTCGCATACATTATGAGTGGGATAGTATAAGGCTATTTCCAAATTAATAAATAGAAAGGAGAATATAATTTGCGCAAAAATAAAATATTAATTATTATCTTCTTTCTTGCAACTATTATTTTAATGGCCGTTGGTTATTCAACATTTGCAACCGATTTTACGATTAATGGCGTCGCAGAAATTACGGGTGAATGGGACGTGAGAATAACAAACGTAACTGCTATTCAAGTGCCTGATGGTTGTGATGCGGGAACACCAACTTTTACTAAAGATTCAATTAATTTTTCGGCTAAACTTAATAAACCTGGTGATGAAATTATTTATGAAGTTACCATCGAAAATTTAGGAACTATTGATGCCGAATTACAAACGATAATATTCACGGAAGAAATTGATGGAATTGAAGAAATTAACTATACAACATCTGAACTCAAGAAAGATTTAAACGTTGGGGATTCAACTACTTTTAATATTATGGTAACCTATGTTAAAAGTACCGAAAGTATTCCTCTTGTTAAAACCAAAACTTTAATGGGAATAATAGAATATGTTCAAAAAGAAAATTATTAAAAATAAACAATTATTTTTTCTTTTAATTCTTTATACTATTAGTCATATTCTCTTTTATACTAATAATTTTTATATTAATTTTCTTAATCCCTTATTTTGGTTAATTTTTCTAATCATTTTTTATCATAATTATTTAAAACTTCCTAGAAAAAAAGAAAATAATATTACTTTAATTATATCTATTATCTTTTTTACTATTTATTTTGTTAGTGGTTTTATTTTGGGCTTTAATAAAAATATTTCTAATTATTCTTTAATTAATATTTTTATAAATGGATGGAAAGTTATTTTACCTATCTGGGGTATTGAAATAATCCGTTATCTACTTCTTAAAGATAATAAAAACTCTTCTAGTTTTAGGGCTTTAATAACCATTATTATTATCTTAAGTGAAATTAATTTTAAAGCCCTTTTTCTTTCCCATAATATTATTTTTTTCCATTATTTAATTTCGATAATAATTCCCATTATTGCTCAAAATATTTTATTTACTTATCTATCTATAAATATTAACTATCTTAGTCCCCTACTTATTAAAATATTTACTAAGATACCTAATATTATTTTACCAATTATTCCTTCTAGTAATTGGTTTATGGAAGGTTCTTTTATTATCATTAAAGTTTTAATAATTTACTATTTATTTAAATATTTTATTTTTAAGAAAAAAACAATAAATCATTTTACTAATTTAAATAAAGTACTTTATTCTTTAACTATTATTACCTCTATTTTATTAGTTTTATTTATGCTAGGATTATTTCCTTATCAACCTATAGCTATTTTATCCAATAGCATGAATCCTACTTTTAATAAAGGTGATGTCGTCATTTATAAAAAGGAAGAAAATATAGAACCTGGTGATATTATTGTCTTTCAATATCAAAATCAAAATATTGTTCACCGAGTTGTAAGTATAAATGAATATTATATTACTAAGGGAGATGCCAATAATAATGTAGATCACCTAAAAGTAGAAAAAGAAAATATAAAAGGAGTTTATAAGTTTCATTTAAAATATCTAGGTTATCCTTCTATTTGGTTAAATGAATTGTTTACAAAGGAGAATTAAATGCAAAGAAAAAATAAAAAACTAATATTTATTTTAAGTATTATTCTTTTAATAGGATTTATTTTTATAGGAATAATATATCTTAATAAAAATAATTTTCAAAATAAAAAATATCAATTAAAAAATAAAACATCTTATGAAGTTACTATAAATCCTAATAATTATTTTTTAAATGATAAATTAGAAGCAAATAATTATTATATTGCCAGTTCAATTAAAAGTATTGATATTTATTATGATTACTACTTAAAAAACAAAACTAAAGAAAATATTAATTATTCTTATGATATTACAGCAACTATCAAAAGTTATACGGATAATGGTACTAAATTAATTTGGACTAAAGATTTTAATTTAAAAAATATAAATAATATAAAAGAAAAAGAAATTAAGATAAAGGAAAATTACCAATTAGATTATCAATATTACGTTAATTATGTTAAGTCTTTTCAAGAATATTATAATATTAAAACAGAAAACTATTTATATGTAAAACTTAATATAAATATTAATGCTGAAAATAATCCTTCGGTTTTATTAACTATTCCTATTAATGAAGATATTATCGAAATAACTTTAAAAGAAGATAATACTTTTTTAGAAAATAATAAACACAATATTGATTTTAAAAAAATAATAATTTTTATTATTTTAGTTATAGCTACCATTTATTTAGTAAATAAAATTTTATTTTCCAAAAATAATGAAAAAGAAATTTTAAAAGCCTATCGAGATATAATTATAACTATTCAAAATAAACCTAATATTAATATTAATATTAATGTTAATAATATTATATATTTAACTAATTTAAAAGATTTAATTAATATAGCTATAAATAATAATGTCAATATATTTAATTATCAAAATAACTACTATACTATTATAGATAATATTTATTATATTTATAATTTTTAAATTATACTTCATTTAAGACATTTTAATCAAATTTAAAATCTAAATATACATAGTTATCCATATTATAAGCTAAATTATTTTCAATCATTTTATTGGCAATTTTACAACATTCAGAAATTCTTTTACCCTTAAATAAAGGATTAATATATCTAACTTTTGCCTTATGATGAACATAATAAACATTTTTGGGTTTTTCTTTGGAAATTTTTAGTTTTTTAGCGTTTTTCCATATTTGAAATATATCGTTATATTTAGATGATTCAATAATATCTATTACTTCTCTTTCTTTTAATTCATATAAATCTTTTTTGGATATTTTACCTTCATTACTTAATTTTTTTAGAATATCAGCTATAAATTGCATAGAAAATCTAGTTCTATCATCACGATAGATAATAGATAATCTACTGGTAACTTTTACAAAATTTCTAGCTATCTTTTTAGTTTTAAAACCAAGTTCTATTTCCTTTTCTTCATTATTTTGAATTTCTATATCATTATATATTTCTTTAATACTTTGTAAATTTAATAATTCATAAGTAAATAAAGCATTAGATAAGGAATATTCTAATCTATCCGCGGATAATTTAGGAGTATCATTGTCCGCTACTGGATAAAGATGATAATTATCCACTTCCGATACTTTAATATTATCTCTTTTTAATAAAGCCATTATTTCTTTAGAATTTTTTATAATTTCCGTAGTTAAAGCTTCAGTTGATTCTTGATTCAAATAGTCTCCATTTAAATAATCTACACAATGTTTAAAAGCGGGTGTTGCTATATCATGAAATAATCCTGACAATGTTTCTTTTTTATCATGAGTAAAATGCCATACTATTAAAGCAACAGCTACTGCATGATCTAAACTTGAATAAAAAAAATGGCTTTCAAATAAATCGGTATATATAGTACCACAGGTAATACTTATATATTGTTGCTTCAATAATTCTTTAGTATTAATATAATCATTTAACCACACAGGAAAATCTGGTTCTAAAATTTTAAAATAATCTTTTATTTCTTTACTTAAACTATTCCAATATTTATTCATAAAAACCACACATTCCTTTCACTTCGTTCAAGGCACACATAGTCTTGAAAAGATTATTTTTCAGACTATCTCCTTTAATTATCCAAAAATTATAACAAAATTTAAATTTTTATATTCCATTTCCAAGGATATATATAATTTATCTTTGTTTTTTTAGGAACATAATGTTTTTTTATTTTTGTTCGATTTGATTTTAATTCCGGCTTAGCTTGTCGACAATATTTATCTAATTCACAAAAAATATTTTGACAATCTATTAATTGAAGTGGTCGATTACCAATTCTTTTAAAATTTAAATTTAATCTTTTAAATTCTTCATCTTGATGTTGATACATAAATCTAATAATATCTTCATTACTAATTGTTCCTCTATCAATAAAACATTTTTTTATTCCCCTTAAGGAACCAGGACCGGCCACCGTAAATTCATTTTCTTGCCAGTTAACAATATCACTATAATTTATATCTGTTACTAATTGATAAGCCATAAAATTACCTATTAAAGGGTAACTTTTTAATATATTAAAAGCTTCTTCCATAGTTTTACATTTAAGAATTTTTTTATCTATTTTATCTACATTAAACATTTTATTTAAAAGAGCTAAATGATTATCATGTTTTCGATCATAACCAAAAGCTTTATTGGCACAACTAATATAGGCATCATTATATATTTTTATGTTACTAGTAATTGCTTCATTTAAAATTTTAGAATATTTTTTTAAATCAAAAGTTTTTAATGTAATATCAGAAAAATTATTTAATAAAAGTTCCCAAGTAGATTCTTTATTAAATAATTTAAATAATAGTATTCGAAATAACATATCTTCTTTAGAATATTTTTTACCATTATAAATAACTTCTCTTAATAAATATTGACTAACCCGATCATTAACTCGATAACTATTACAAAATTTATATTCTTGTAATATTTTATCATCAGTCCAAGGTGCTTTTTCCCCATTTAATTTTTTCCAAAATATATTTTGTCTTTCACATGCAAAATACCAATATAAATCATAGATTTCTTGTCTTTTTTTCATAAATTTACCTCATACATTTTGGATCTTTTTTACTAATACATTTTTTTAAAGTTAATTCTTTATCTGGATTTTCTTCATAATAAGCAATTATTTTTTGGCCAATACAACCACTTTTACATAAAGAATAATTTGAACAATTTAAACAAGCATTATCCGTCTTATATTTTCTTAAACTTTGAAAATATTTTGAATTATATATTTCTTGTAAAGAATTATCTTGAATATTTCCCCCTACTCCTAATTTTGTAAAATATTTTATTGAATCACAAGGATAAGCTATACCATCATAACCAATAATCATTATTTCATCAGCAATTATACACGGCGTATTTTTAATATTTAATATATTCCAAGGTGTACCTAATCTTATTTTATCTTTATCTGGACAATTTAAATAAAAGTTTTTAATAACCATCAATTCTTCTTTATTTAAATCCATATTAGAAGTGCCTTTACCATGAGGAACAAATCTAAGTAAACTAATTTTGTCAAAATAACTTGTATCTTTAAATTCATAAATAGTTTGCTTTAGAATGCTTTCCATATTTAATAAAGAATCTTTAGAAACTGTATAATGAAAACCTAATTTGGCATTATTATCTCTAAACACTTTATCAAAGAATTCTTTATTACTATAAATTGAGGTATCTACAGCCATTGCTAAAGAATCCGCTAAAGAATAAACTATTTTTTTAAGTCCTAAATTAATTAAATCGCGATATTGCTTTAAAGTAGCATCATTGCGTTATTGGAAAGTATAAATGGTCGTATCTATTCCTAAATCGCTAGCGATTTTTATTAAATCATTTAATCTTTCATATAATAAAGGTTCTCCCCCAGTAAATACAATATTCTTAACGTTTAATTTTTTAGCTTCTTTAATTATTTTTACCACTTTAGTAAAATCTAATTCTTTAACCTCTAAGGAATTATTGGTTGCTCTACTCGAACAATGTTTACAATTTCGAGCACATTTATTTGTTAATTCTATTTTTATTTCTTTTAGCATAAAACCACCTTTATAAATATTTTAAAATAATGGCGCAAATAATCTTAAAACTGCTTGCCATAAAGATTTTATAAATCCTGTTTTAACATCTTTATCGCGTAATAATTGACAATCTTTAAATGTACTTTCAAAATCTTTATAAACATCTTTAATAGTTTTAACATTTTCCATATAAATACCATTTTCAAAATGTAAATATAAACTGCGATAATCCATATTTATAGTTCCCACTACGGCTCTAATATCATCTGATAAAAAAACTTTAGAATGCACAAATCCTTTAGTATATTTATATATTTTTACCCCACCATCATGTAAAACTTTAAAGAAAGAAGTTGTTTGAGTATAAACAATTTTTTTATCAGGAATACCCGGAACAATTATCCGAACATCAACTCCTCTTTTAGCAGCCCGACAAAGAGCATTAACCATATCCGTATCAATTATTAAATAAGGACTCATAATATATAAATATCTTTTAGCACTATTAATCATGTTAATGTAAACATCTTCACCAATTAAATCTTTATGTAAAGGAGCAACTCCATAGGGAATAACATAACCTTTAGATTCATTTTTAGAAGGAAATTCATATTTAAATATAGTTATGTCTTTATCTTCATTAATGTTAGCATTCCATAAAGTTAAAAACATTACCGTCAAATTCCAAATAGCTTCTCCGACAATTTTAATACCATTATCTTTCCAAACACCAAATCTACTATGAATATTTATATATTCATCACTCAAATTAACTCCACCCGAAAAAGCCACTTTTCCATCTATAATTGTTATTTTTCGATGATCTCTATTGTTCATAAATATTCCTCGAAAAGGACTTAATTTATTAAAAGTAATACATTTTATATTATATTTAGCTAAACTTTTAGCATAATTAGTTGAAAGCATAGCAATACTACCCATATCATCATACATTATCCTTACATCAACACCTTGAGCTGCTTTTTCTTTTAATATATCTAGAATTCCATTCCACATTTTTCCTTCATTAATAATAAAGTATTCCATGAAAATAAATTTTTGAGCCTTTTTCAACTCTTTTAATAATTCAGGATAAAATTTTTCACCAAAATCATAATAAGTTATATCATTATTATCACTAACAAAATAATTAGTTCGATTTAATAAATATTTAATATTATCTAAGTTATTTTCATCTATTTTCTTAGCTATTTTAGTATCTGTTACTAATAATTTACTATATTTATCTTCATACTCAAATATTTTTTTTAATAATTTATTCTTAGAATAATTTCTACCTAAAGTAATTAAAAGAATTGTTCCAAATATAGGAAAAATTAATATTAATATTATCCAAGGTAAATCATTAGATAAACGAGTACTATTTTTTAATATACCTAATACAATTAAAATACTCGCAACACTATAAAAAAATGTTATTATACCTAAATATTTATAAAAAAATAATCTTATCAATATAGCAAAACCAAATTGGAAAATAACACCAAGTGCAACAATTAAAATTCTTTTTACAGCATTTAACATGATAAAAACTCCTTAATTAATATTTATAGTTATTATATCAGTTTTTATTATTTTTTTAAATAAAACATAATTATTTTTTTAGGTTACATATTTTATGGGAAGCATTTATTCTTTAGGTGTATGATTTTTTTCTGAAATTAATTATCTTACTTTTAGTCTTAGAGCTAGGTCAAAATAAAAAGGCTCTCATAAATAGGAGCATCCAATAAGTATACAAAAAATATTTATTTACAAGATATTATAATTAATTACTTTTATTAATAAATTAAAACTGGATAACCATCACTACCCAATTTCCATTTACTTAAGGTATAACCATCTAGTAATGGATCTATTTCTTTTAAATCTATTGTTTTAATATTATCATTTAATGTATTAACAAATGATGTACTATTCATATTTTCCATTGCTGTTAAATCCAAACTTAAATTTGCGCCTTCTACTCCTGATTTATAATACATATTTTTAAATGTTGAATTTGCTTCACTATTTGGATTTATATAGGCTATTCCATAACTTATGGGTCCATTTAATTCTCCCATATTATAAACATTGCTTAAATTAATTATCGATGAAGTACTACCATAAATATAACTTATACCATTGGTAATACTTGTATTATCAGTTTTATTTGAAAGGTTTCCAACATTGTAACTATTTAATATTTTAACATTACCTCCATAATTTACTAAGCCAATTATTCCACTATTAAATATTCTCCCAAAAGTTCCGCTATCATTATTAGTTTGTTGAACATCAATATTTCCCACATTATAACTATTTAAAATTGTTGTTTTATTTTCAACTGTATTATTCGCTCGATTAAAGCCTATTAAACCGCCAATTACAATATCTTTTTCTTGTCCTATTATATTTACTGTTAGACTCCCAGCATTATATGAGTTATTTATGATTATTTCATTGCTCATAAAATCATACCCAATTAAGCCACCTATTTTATTTCCATTTTCTATTGCTCCTAAGTTATAAGAATTTAATATTTTAGTATTGCTAGTATCTGATACCCCAATTAAACCTCCAATATCTAAGTCATAATTATTATAATTTATTGTATTTTCTTTTTTTATAGTTCCATTATTATAACAATTTTCAATTGTCAATGGAGATCTATTACGCCCAACAATTCCACCCATTACAACATGTCTTGCTACTTCAGGAATATCTGTAACATTTCCACTATTATGACTATTTTTTATGTTTACCGTAGCAGTGGCTAATGCTTCTCCTAACAAACCTCCAATACCCCGGTTATACGTATTATTTCCAGTTCTATAAACTTCCCCTTCATTATATGAATTATTTATTTCTAATGTACCATACACATAACCTATCAAGCCGCCAACATAATATATTCCTGTTACTTTTCCTTTATTATATGATTCTTTTATTGTTGTCTTAGCATTAGCAACATTAGCTACAGCATCTCTTCCTAATATTCCACCAATTGACTGACCAGTAGTATTTTTTAATTCTGCTTCATTAACACAATTTTCAATTTCTAATGTGTATGCTCCGCCTGTGTGCCATCCAATTATTCCTCCAACATTATCACTATTTTCTATTACACCCTTATTAATACTATTTTTTATTACCAAATTATTGTAGCTTCCTCCAACTATTCCACCACTTGACCATAGTCCATCACTTATAATATGTGCTTTATTCATGCAATTGTTTATTATAACATTATTTGTCGAACCTACAATTCCACCAATATTAGCACTATATAAAGTATATATATTTCCATCAACAGTTAGATTACTGATTTTATTATTAACAGAATATCCTATTAAACCAATACTTGCTGGTCTATCTGTAGTATTATTAATAAATAAATTACTTATTGTATGATTTTCTCCATCAAAATTACCTAAAAAGGCATTAACATTACTATAACCTATTGGTGTGAATCCTTTTCCATTTTTATCTGTTA
>CANRAL010000033.1 GCA_947628585.1 uncultured Bacilli bacterium
AGAAGTTACATGATGAAAGTGAATATGGAGCAAGTAATCTAATCTATCATGATGGAGAAGCAGATTATGAAGGAGAAACAAATGCAAATTCAGAAGCTAATGATAAAAGTTATAGATATACAGGTTCATTCGAAAAAGTAAATAATTACATATGTTTAGGAACAACATGTTCTGATAATCCAAAGGACCCAAGCTATAATAATTTATATCGAATAATCGGAACATTTGGAGACGATGGAATAAAAGTAGTAAAAGCGGATTATGCAAATAAAGATACATTAGGAGCTGGAACAGCAACTTATAGTGGAGATTATTCTGAAGCTGATCCAGAAATTTATGGTTCATCTTCAGGGCATGTTTATCAATCATCAAATGGTCCTGAAGAAAGGGATGCATTTACGCATAGATACAAAGGCTTATTAGACTATGTAGATGGATATAGATGGCAAGAAAACGGAACTGATAAAACTGTAGCCAATTGGTCTACATCATTACTTAATAAAATTCATTTAAATAAGAAATACCTAAGTACAATAGATGAAACATATCGAGAATTAATACTGGAACATAATTGGATATATGGAAATAAAAATGCAACATGGGATAATATAGCAATAGCTAATAATGTCAAAACCGTATATAATAATGAATTAGGAACAGATGCTCAAGATGATAAAAAAACCGATCCAGAATATATAGGCTTATTATATGTAAGTGATTATTTATATGGCGCAGCACCAAAAAATTGGAATAAACAACCATTCACCGGAATATTGAATTATAATAAGGATACAGGAAAAACTGATAAAGATAAAAACCCAGCAGGAAGCTTCGCAGAAAAGACAATAGATAATGATTATCGTTCGGCAACAGATAGTAACTGGTTGTATATGGGCCTATGGGAATGGTTAATAACTCAAAGACCCGATTCTCCTGTCCGTGTGTATCTTGTGTTTGCCACCGGTGCTGTCACCAATTACTTCGTTGGCTCGTTCCCGAGTGTGGTCCGCCCGTCCTTTTATATCAACAATGATGTAAAATTAGGCGGTGGAACCGGTACAATTAATGATCCATATACTTTAGTTATTAGTTAAATAACTTTTGTAAAGTTTTATTTTTTAAAAAATTATATATAGTAAAATGGGTTTTAGGAACATATTTAATATGTCAATAAGAAAAATAATTAATTGTAAACTACGTCTTAATTATACAGGAGATGAGGTTAAAAATAATAATTGGCAAGTGCATGCTGGCATTGGGGTTCGTGCCCATTTTATCTAACATTGGATACAAAATTTGTTAGTGGAGGAGGGGCCATAGATGAACCATATCGCTTAGAATTTAATTAAAAAATAAGTTGCTAGAAATTAATCTAACAACTTATTTTTTAAAGATATCTTTTTAATATTTTAGTAGCTATCTTATTTTTTTGTTCTTCAGTTGGTTTTAATTCTTTAAGTATTGGTCTAGTATTATCTTTGTTTTCCGCTTGCATTTTAAAAATATTATAAACTTGAGCTTTTTTAGTTTCTTTTTGTTCAGAATTTTCTAAATAAGCAAAAACTTTATTTAAAAACTCATAAGGAGTTAGTTCTTGCATATATTCTTCTCTGACAAGACCTTCCATACTTCTTTCTCGTGCTCTAAATACGGCATTACCCATAAAAGATAGTGTACCATAACCTCTAGTACCAATTTCTTGAGTAAAAAATTCTCTTGTTTCGGGAATTTTTTCAAATTCATCAGAATATCTTTCATAAATATAAAGGGGTCCATATTCGGTTGCAAGCTCATAAAATAATAATTTTTCCATAACCTTCACCTCTTAGTCAACTATTATAACTTAAAAGTAAAAAAAATCAATTAAAAAATTATCAAAATATTATAATGAAATGGATTAGGCAAGAGTTAAAAAATATGTTATAATTAATTAAGGAGAAAAAATTATGATAGATATCAAATTAATAAGAGAAAATAGTGATTTAGTTAAAGAAAATATTAAAAAGAAATTTCAAGATGAAAAATTATTTTTAGTTGATGAAGTATATGATCTTGATCAAAAGTATCGGGAATGTAAAGTTAATGCCGATACTTTAAGAGCTAAAAGGAATGAAGTAAGTGAAAAAATTGGTTTTTTAATGCGCGAAGGTAAAAAAGATATCGCTGAGAAAATAAAGAATGAAATTGGAAGTATTAATGCGGAAATTAGTGAATTAGAAGAAAAAGAAGAAAATTTAACTGCTGAAATTAAAAAAAGAATGATGCTTATTCCAAATATTATTGATGAAAGTGTTCCTATTGGTAAAGACGATAGTGAAAATGTGGAAGTAGAAAAATTTGGCGAACCTAAAGTTCCTAAATACGAAATTCCTTATCATGCCGATATTTGTGAAGCCCTAAATGGTTTGGATAAAGAATCAGCAGGTAGAACAAGTGGCAATGGATTTTATTATTTGATGGGGGATATTGCCCGTCTGCATTCTGCGATGTTAAGTTATGCTCGCGATTTTATGATTGATAAAGGTTTTACTTATTGTGTTCCACCTTTTATGATTCATGGTGATGTTGTTAATGGTGTTATGTCCTTTAAAGAAATGGAAGCTATGATGTATAAAATAGAAGGTGAAGATTTATATTTAATTGGAACTAGTGAACATTCTATGATTGGTAAATTTAAAGACCAAATTTTAAAAGAAAGTGAATTGCCAATTTGTTTAACAAGTTATTCTCCATGTTTTCGAAAAGAAGGTGGAGCTCATGGTTTAGAAGAAAGAGGTCTTTATCGCGTTCATCAATTTGAAAAACAAGAAATGGTTGTTTTATGTAAAATGGAAGATTCCTTTACTTGGTATAATAAAATGTGGAAATATACTGTTGATTTCTTCCGTAGCTTAGATATTCCTGTAAGAACCCTTGAATGTTGCAGTGGTGATTTAGCTGATTTAAAAGTTAAGTCTTGTGATGTAGAAGCTTGGAGTCCTAGACAACAAAAATATTTTGAAGTTGGTTCTTGTTCTACTTTAGGTGATGCTCAAGCTAGACGTTTAAGTATTAGAGCTAAAGGTGAAAAGGGTAATTATTTAGTAGCTACATTAAACAATACGGTTTTAGCTTCTCCTCGTGGGTTAATAGCTTTAATTGAAAATAATTATCAAGAAGATGGTTCGATAAAAATTCCTAAAGCTTTGCAACCTTATATGGGTGGAAAAGAAAAGATAGAAAAAAATAAAAATTAGTGCTAATAAAAAAGTTTTTCCAATTTAACAAAAAAACTTTATATTTATAGAAAGAGCAGGGTAATAATGCAAGGTAATATATTATTATTTATAATATTTCTAACAATTGGTTTAGTTTTAATAATTTTATCTATATTATTTAAAATGGATAGTGATAAAAGATTAAAAAAATGTATTAATATTACTAAAGGCAAAATTATCAAATATACAATTTGGAGTACTGATGGAGTCCATTTTCCAATTGTTGAATATGTCGTTAATGGAATTTCCTACACCCAAAGATTAAAATATGGTTGGATAATAACCAAAGCATCATTATTTAATAAAATAGAGGCAAGAATTAATAATGATGTAAAAGATTCTAATTTAGTTATAAATAGAAATGCTCATATTTTTACAAATACTTTAGAAAAGGATTTTCCTATTGGAACGGAACTAGATGTCTATTATGATCCAAGTAATCCTAAATTAAGTTATGTAATGCGATTTGTTAAGAATCCTTCCATAATAATTTTTCTTTTATCAGGACTATTATGCATTGTACTCGCAATCTTTGGATTATTTGTGGTGTAAAATACTATAAAAAAAATTTTCCTTAAAGGAAATTTTTTTTAGTTTCAATAGCTTTATGATAAACTTTTAAGACTTCGGAAGCAAATACTTCTTTTGAATATTTATAAATACTATTTTTAGCATTAATAACCATTTCGTTATATTTTGGGGTTTTATTCATTAATTCTAAAATAGCTTTAATAAATTCTTCAGTATTGTTAAAGAATAGACCATTATAATCATTTTCTATCATTTCTTGAAAAGATTTATCATTAATACAAACAATAGGAATACTAGCTGCGAGTCCTTCGATAATAGTTAAACCCTGTGTTTCCGTTATGGAAAAAGAAGTCATAACATTAAATAAATGATAATGTTCTGGCATTTTTTCATAAGGAACTTTACCGGTGAAAATAACTTTATCAGCGATATCTAAATCTTTGGCTAATTGTTTTAAATTATTTAATTCGGGACCATCGCCGATAATCATTAATTTTACTTTAGGGGCAATTTCTAAAAGTTTTTGAAAATCTTTTAATTCTTTACCAAAACTTTTTTCAATTGCAACTCGTCCTACGGTTCCAATTATAAAATCATCTTTTTTAATTTTGTATTTAGTTTTTAATTTATTAATTCTCTTTTCTAAATCTTGGGTTAAATTAAATCTTTGGGTATCAATTCCCGTCGGAATAATATGAATATTTTTCTTTATGCCATAAGAGTTTAATAAAAGGGCAATTTTTTGGGTAGGAACAATTAATTCGTCACATTTTTTATCACAATAAAATTTCGTTAATTTAATAGCTAATTTTTTTCCTAATTTATCAAAATGACCATGGGTTACATAATAAACATAATCTTCATATAAGGTATGATATGTATGAACTACGGGAATATTAAATTTTTTAGCTACAATTCGACTAAAAGCTCCAACCCCAAATTCTGTTTGACTATGAATAACATCTAAATGCCAATTTTTAATTATTTTTAAGGCTTTATTAGAATAAATAGTTGTTAATTTAGTTTCATATATTCCCGTTTTAATCCCTGGCAAATAAAGAACTCTTTCTTTTTCATCATATTTGAATTTATTATTTTCTAAATTGGCTGTTACAACATAAACGGTATGATGCATATTTTCTAAAGCTTCTTTTAACATTTTAACACTAGTTGATACTCCTGAAACATAAGGAGGATAAACTTCTGTAAATAAACCTATTTTCATAATGACCTCTACCATAATTATATTACATTTTTCTTAACTTGCAAATTTTTTTCAAATTGTTTAAAATTAATTTAGGTGAGAACATGGTAGGAAAAATTATAAAATTGGATCACGAAGGCAATGGTATTGCTTTAATTGATAATTTAGTTACTTTTGTTCCTAAAACAATTCCCGGCGATATTGTCGAAATTAAAATAAAAGAAAAAAAGAAAAATTATCAAACCGCGGAAGTTGTAAAAATAATTACCAAATCTCCTTTAAGAATTTCAGCTTTTTGTCCTTATTATGATTCATGTGGTGGTTGTCAATTACAAAATTATGAATATCCTATCACGTTAAATTACAAAAAAGAAAAAATTCTTAATATTTTTTCTAAATTAAATTATGCTCTTGATCCTATTATTATTAGCAACCCTTGTAATAAAAATTATCGAAATAAAATAGAATTAAAAGTTCAAAATAAAAAAATTGGTTTTTATGAAAAGAAAACAAATAATATGGTTGAAATTGAATATTGTCCCATTACTAATGTAAAAATAAATGAAATTATTCCTTTATTAAAAAAGTTAGAAATAAATAATGGTAATATAATTTTAAGAGTAAATAAAAATAATGATATATTGGTAATTATTGATACTTTAGATAAAATAAGTTGTAAAGTATTAGAAAAAAATGAAAATATTAAAGGAATAATATTAAACAAAAAATTAATATGGGGAGAAAGTTTTTTAGAAGAAGAAATAAATAATATTAAATATAAAATTGAATATGATGCCTTTTTTCAAGTTAATCCTTTCATAACTTCTACTTTATTTAATTTAATTAAAGAAAATATTTCTACTAATAGTAAGGTTTTAGATTTGTATTGTGGAGTAGGGGCAATTACTTTACAAGTAGGAAGTATTTGTAAAAAGGCTTTGGGAATAGAAATCATTCCTAATGCGATAAAGAATGCTTTAGAAAATAAAAAATTAAATAATATTTCTAATGTTAATTTTTGTTGTGGCGATGTTTTAAAAGAAATAAAAAAAATAAGTAATGAGTATGATACGTGGATTATTGATCCACCTCGGAAAGGTTTAGATAAAATAACTATCGAAATATTACAAAAATATTTACCTACAAAAATAATTTATGTATCTTGTAATATTCATTCCTTAACCCGAGATTTAGCATCTATTTTACCTAATTATGAAATTACCAAGTTTTATATACTAGATATGTTTAGTTATAGTCATCATGTTGAATGCCTTTGTATTTTAAATAAAAAATTAATTTAAAAATACTTGAAATAATGGTCCACTTAAAGGATAAATTGTTAATAAACCATTCATTATAAAAATATATAACCACATAATAATACAAATTTTATTATTTGCTTTAGGTTGTAAAAAGTAATAATATAATTGACTTAATATAATACATGATAAATAAATAATAATTGTAATAAATAAATTATCTTTTCCTTTTAAAATATAAAAATAAGTAAAACTAAAGATAATTAAAACTAAAATACTACAAACTAAAGCAGCCCAAACATAATTATAATTTTTTTCTTTAAAAATAATATTTTCTAAAATCATAAAAATAAAATAGGCCATTATAATCATTTTAGTATGTTCCCAGATACTTTCATTAATAGGAAAAAATATTTTAGTTATAAGGGAAGGAAAATAGTTATAAAAATTATGAATTAAAGTACTTATAATTAAAATTAATAAAGGACTAAAAATAAACCATATTTTTTTCCATTTTTTCATATTAAAATAATATTCCAAATATTTATATTTATTAGTTATAAACCGCTTCCTTATTGGACAAGGTTACATAAAATATAATAAAGGATGTGGAAAGTTTGAATAATAATATTACCATGATAATAATTATTGTTTCCTATGGATTAGGAACAATTACGAAATTATTTATTAATAGTATTCCGAGTAAATTTATTCCTTTGCAAAATTTTATAATTGGTTTAGTAAGTGCTATTATTTGTTATTTTGCAAAATTAGCTCCTAATTTTTTAGATGCATTATTTACGTGCCTAATGGCTACTATGAGTGCCGGAGGAATATATGATTTAATTAATAAATTAAAAAATTCGTCAGAAGAAAATATTGATTCCGATGTTGGTTAATTAAAAGGTAATTCATATTTTTCTTTAACTAATGTTAAAATACCATCATTAACATAATGGGCGGCATTTTCATAAATTTCTTTTTCATCTTTTAAGTTACGACTAGATAGTAAAAACTTTTGAGCTTTTTCATTATTTTTAATAAGAAAATATATTGGACTAACTATATAAGTCATATTGGATACATCATAGAGATTATGTGCTACTATAGGTACTCTTTGAGGAGCAATAAATTCTCCAAGAAAAAGAATTTCACGATTTTCTTTAAATAAATCATCTTCAACAATTTTAAAAGTCTTAATTTTTAAATTATTAAAATTATAAATTAAATATTTTAAAATTGTTTGAGGATTTTTTTGAAATTGCTCTAATATTAAATCTAAATCAATTTGGGATATTTTTTCTTGATCGTTTAGAAATGTTAAAAGTTCCTTAAAAAAGACTAAATTATCCTTAATTGTATGGGTATTAGACTTTTGAATTATTTTATAAAAGGTTTCTAATAAGGCATAATTAATGGTAGTTGGCATTTGATAAATTATTGAAATAGTTTCCGCGATTATATCTTTAATTTCCTTATTATTAAATTTTTGGTTACTTAAAGCTAAAATAATATTTTTTCCTTTATTAAAATATAAATCTTTTCTTTTTAAAAGAGTTTTATAAAGACACTTACTAGATACAAAAAGACTACCATATTTATTTATAAAAGCATCTTCAAAAAGAATGCCATTTTCATTATAGTCTATTATTGAATCACGATAGAAATCGATAGTTTTATTTTTTAAAGAACCACTTACATTTAAATTATAAGGTAAATTTTCTAAATTCATAATGTCCCTCTTTAAGTTAAAGGCTATTTTAAATCTATTTTAGGAAAAAAGCAAGTAATTTTTAATATACTTTAAAAGAGGGATAATATGTTTTTTAATGATATTCACATTCGAATTAGATATGTTTTTTTAATAATTATACTTTGTTTAATTATTTTAATTGGTCGAGTTTTTTATATTCAAGTTTTTCAATATAATAAGTTAAATACTTTAGCAGAGGCGTTATGGAGTCGTAAATTACCTATAAGTGCCGATCGGGGCGAAATTGTTGATCGTAAAGGAAGAGTTTTAGCTACTAATATAACTACGACTTCTTTAGTGGTAATTCCCAATCAAATTACGGATAAAGAAAGGGTGGCTAGTGATTTAGCTAATATTTTAAAAGTTGATTATGAAGATATGTTAGCGCATTTAAATAAAAAAACTTCGATTGAAAGAGTTCATCCCGAGGGACGGCAATTAAGTTATGAAATTGCAGAAAAAATTAGTAATTTAAATTATGATGGGGTTTATTTAGTAAAAGAATCTAAAAGATATTATCCTTATGATAATTTACTTAGTCATGTTTTAGGATATGTGGGAATTGATAATCAAGGTTTATCCGGATTAGAACTTTATTATGATAAATATTTAACGGGAGAAGATGGCAGCATTAAATATTTTTCTGATGGAAAAGGCCATCGTTTAAAATTAAGTGAAATTTATGAAGCTCCTACTAAGGGAATTACTTTAGAGTTAACAATTGATTTAGATTTACAATTAGCTATTGAAAATGAATTAGATAAAGTTATGAGTAAATATAATGCTGATGGTGCCATTGCTTTAGCAATGAATCCTAATACGGGAGAAGTTTTAGCTATGAGTAGTCGTCCTAATTTTAATCCTAATGATTATCAAAATTCTTCTTTAGAAGTCATAAATCGTAATTTACCAATTTGGATGACTTTTGAACCTGGGAGTACATTTAAAATTATAACCGTAACTAGTGCAATTGAAGAAAAAGCTATTAATTTATTTGAAGATACTTTCACAGATACAGGTTCTATTAGAGTTGATGATGCTGTTTTGCATTGTTGGAAACATGGGGGTCATGGTACGCAAACATATTTAAATGTGGTAGAAAATAGTTGTAACCCGGGCTTTGTATCTATTGGTTTAAAACTTGGAACGGAAAAGTTAATGCAATATATTCATAATTTTGGATTTGGCGAAAAAACGGGAATTGATTTAAATGGGGAAGGAACCGGAATATTATTTAAAACCGAGAAAATGGGACCGGTAGAAACGGCGACTACGGCATTTGGCCAAGGAATAAGTGTTACACCGATTCAACAAATTAGAGCGGTTAGCGCGGCAATTAATGGGGGAACTTTATATAAACCTTACATTGTTAAATCTTTTTTAGAAAGTGAAACCAATAGTGTTGTTAAAACTGTTTTGCCAACTAAAGTTAGAGACGTTATTAGTCCCGAAACTTCTTCTTTGATTCGCTGGACTTTAGAAAGTGTTGTTGCCAATGGGACAGGGAAAAATGCTTATATTGAAAATTATCGGGTTGGAGGCAAAACTGGAACGGCGCAAACTGTTGAAAATGGAGTTTATTCAGCCAGTAAATATATTTTATCTTTTATTGGTTTCATGCCCGCGGATAATCCAGAAATTGTAGTATATGTGGCAGTCCAAAATGCTAAAAATGTTGTTCAATATGGGGGAACTGTTTCAGCTCCTATAGCCAAAAATATATTAACTAGTGCCATTAATATTCTTAATATTAAACCTTCTAAAGAAGTAATGCCTCGAGAATATACTTGGTTAGATACTAAATATGTCTTATTACCCGATGTCGTAAATCAAAATATAGAGGAAGCTCAAAAAAATTTAAAAGGTTTTAAAATTGAATATTCGGGAACAGGAGAAAAAGTAATTTATGAAAGTCCTGAGGCTAACACTTATGTTAAAGAAGGTAGTACTGTTTTGTTAATGCTCAATTAGAAAATGTCTATTTTTTGTCAAATAATTAATTTTCAAAATAAAATTTAGAAAAATATAGTATAATTAATTAGAAACGAGGTGTCATATGTTAATACTTGCTAAGGCAACTATGGCTTTAATGTTAGGCTTTATTTTATCTATTATTACGGCTTTAGTTGTAATACCTTTATTTCGAAAATTACATTTAGGACAAAGTGTTAGTAAATTAATTTCTAAAAGACATTTAAAAAAAGAAGGTACGCCAACAATGGGAGGAATAATATTTATTATTCCAGTCTTAATATCACTAATACTTTTATACTTTAATAAAAGTATTAATATTAGTTATAATTTAATTATCGTAGTTTTTGTTTTTTGTGCGTATGCCTTTTTAGGATTTATTGATGATTATTTAAAAGTTAAATTTAAAAATAATGATGGACTATCGTTAATAACGAAATTTTTACTTCAAATGGTTATTGCTTTAATCTTTTTCTATTTATTTATGAAAGGTGGCGGCGATACTACTTTACGAATTTCCTTTTTAAAGTTAACTATTCCCTTAGGTTGGGTATTTGGTTTATTTATTCTTTTCGTTTTAGTAGGAACTACCAATGCTGTTAATATTACCGATGGTTTAGATGGCTTAGCTGGTGGATTATCAGCAATTGCCTTTTTTGCATATGGTATTATTTCTTGGAATACTGGTTGGCTAGAAGGTTATCAAGAAATTGCTATTTTTTGTTTCCTTTTAGTTGGTTCTATAGTTGGATTTTTGGTATTTAATTCGCATCCCGCGAAAATATTCATGGGGGATTTAGGTTCTTTGGCTTTAGGAGGCGCTTTAGCAAGTATTGCCATTATTACTCGCCATGAATTTTCTTTAATTATGATCGGTGGTGTATTTATATTAGAGACTTTAAGTAGTTTAATCCAAATTGTAGCTATTCGTTATTTTCATAAAAAAGTCTTTTTAAAGGCTCCGTTGCATCATCATTTTGAAGAATTAGGTTGGGAAGAACAAGACATTATTAAATTATTTTGGGTAGTTGGTTTTATTTTAGCAATGGCAGCGATTACCTATGGAGTATGGTTATAATAATCATACTTTTTTATTTTACTTCTAAATAAGGAAGTGCTAGAATATTATTACAAAGAGGAAAAAAATGAAAATACTAATAATTTTGGGCTCAGTATTAATCGAAGTTGAAAGTATATTAAAGACTTTAAAACTTAATTATAATGGATTTAATTATTGTATAATTGAAGTTAGTAAAAAAGGTTTAAAAGTTGATTATACGCTTTCTAATAATTTTTATAAAGAAGAATTACAAAAAAGAAAACAAGCTAATCTAATAATTAAAATATGGCGATACGTTTCTTTATTTATTCCTGGGATAAATATTATATTAGCTTTAATAAGTAATCATAATTTAAAGAAAAAATATTTAAATAATTTAACTATTAAAAATTCTTTTATTCCTATGAATGAGTCAGAAAAAGAAAAGGTTGCTAATACTAATAGTGTATTTCGAAAAGTAGGTTATACTACTTATATTAATCAAAATGAAATAAATAAACCTATGGTTTTAAAAAGAACAAAAAAAATTTAAGAGTTTTTAGAAATATTTAAAACAATTCCAATACTAGCCATACTTACTAATAAAGATGAACCACCATAACTAAAAAAGGGAAGAGTTACTCCCTTTGCCCTTTTAGAGTTATAAAAAAATATAGGGTTGCCTGTACTTTTGTTATAACCCTTAGG
>CANRAL010000034.1 GCA_947628585.1 uncultured Bacilli bacterium
TATATATATATATATATCAAGGCTCATTTTTTAATAAAAAAAACTTTGACAAAAGTTTGACATACAATTATGTAGAATTCTACATAAATAAGAAAAACAGATATTTAAATTTACTATCTGTTTTAAAATTATTTTTCTAATTTAGTACTAACTATTTTAGATACACCACTTTCTTGCATAGTTATACCATATAGTGTATCAGCATATTCCATCATTCTTTTTTTATGAGTTATTACTATAAATTGACTTTTATTCTTTTCATTATTTAAATATTTACCAAACATATCTACATTTGCTTCATCTAAAGCAGCCTCAGCTTCATCTAAAACAATAAATGGTGAAGGTCGAACTTCTAACATAGCAAAAAGTAAACATATAGCAGTTAAAGCTTTTTCTCCCCCACTTAATGATAAAGGGGATGCAATTTTTTTCCCTGGAGGAATAGCAATAATATCAACTCCCGTATTAAGAATATCATTAGGAAGAGTTAACTTTAATTCCCCGTGACCACCTTTAAACATTAAAGTAAATATTCGACTAAATTCCTTTTTTACTAAATTAAATGTATCTTTAAATTTAGTAATCATTATTTCATCCATTTCTTTAATGATATCTTTTAATTCAGCACTAGCCTTTTCTAAATCATCTTTTTGGTTAATTAAAAATTCATATCGGGTATATAGCCTTTTATATTCTTCAATAGAACCAACATTAACATCTCCTAATTTTAAAAGTTCTTTTTTTAAATTAGTTACTTTTTCTTTAGCTAAAGCATAATCTAAATCTAAACTATAATTACTATTAGCATATTCATAAGTAATGTTATATTCTTCATTTAAATTAACTAATAAATTATCTAATCTTACTTCCGTTTTTCCTAATAAAACTTCTTTATTTTTAAGTTCATTTAACTTATTATTAATTAAACTATTTTCCTCTTTTATTTCTTTTTCTTTGATGTTAATTTCTTCATTTAAATCACTTTTTTCTTTATTTAAATCATTTAATTCTTTTGTTAATAATTCTTTATCTAAAGAAACTACTTTTATTTCTTCCATTAAAGTTAACAATTTATCTTCATTTTTATTAGTAACAATATCTTCCATACCTTCTTGTTCTTTTTTTAAAGTATCTAAATCTTGCATTAAAGTATTTTTTAATTCTTTTTTAATGTTTATTTCTTCATTTAAAGCTATACTTTTTTTAACAAATTGTTCTTCTTTATTTTCTAGATTTTCTATATCTATATTTAATTTATTTATTTCTTCATCTAAATTTTTGATTTCAATATTTAAACTATTTAAATAATTTTTTAAATTATTTATTTCATTTTTTTGATAAATAAGATTATTATTTTTACTAATACCTCCAGTTATTGAACCACCAATATTAGCAACTTCACCATCTAAAGAAACTACTTTATATTTATACATAACTATTTTACTAATAGCATTCATACTTAAAGAATCTTTAGTTAAAATGACATTACCTAATTCTCTTTCAATAATATTTTGATATTTTTTATCATATTCTACTAAATCTTTAAATACGCCAATATAACCTGTCATTTTTTTAATATCATTTATCACTTCTAAAGGTATAAAACGACCCTTTATAACATTAAGAGGATAAAATGTAACTCTTCCTAATTTTTCTTTTTTTAAAAAATCAATAGCCTCCAAAGCCGCTTGTTCATCAGCCGTTACAATAATATTTTTATTAGCCCCTAAAGAAGTATCTAAAGCTAATAAATAAGCGTCATCTACTTTGATAAGTTTATCAATTGTATTAATTATTCCATTTAATCGCGGATTATTTAAAATATTTCGAACAGGTAATGGTGATGATGCATCAGTTAAAATATTATTTTCCATAATTTCGATTTTATTTTCAGTTTCAATTTTTTCTTTATTTTTATTAATAAATGAATTATTTAAACTACTTTTTTGAACTTTTAATTTTAATATTTCGGCATTAGCATTTTCAATATTTTCTTTTAAAGTATTTAACTCTTTTGTTAATTCTTCTATTTCTTTATTTATTAAACTTAAATCCTTATCTTTATTTAAAATATCTGATTTTAATTTAACTAAATTTTCATTTATAAGTTTTTCATCTTTATTATATTTAGTTCTTTCAACAGTTAAAATTCTTTCATTTTCAATTTCACTTAACTTTTTAGTTAAATCTAATAATTTTTCTCTTTTTTCTGTTATCTTATTTTCTAAAGATAAATTTTGCGTTTTTAATTTTTCTAATACTAATTCTTTAGCATTATCTTTATTTTCTACTTGTTTTTGTAAAATTTCAATTTCTTTTTGACAACTATGATAGGTTTCATTTAAATCTGTAATATCTTTACAAATTAAAGCAATATCAATACCCTCTAAATCATTTTTAATAGCTAAATATTTTTCAGCTTTAGTACTTTCATTTTTTAAAGGAACCATAGTTTGATCTAATTCCTTAATTATTAAATCAATTCGTAATAAATTTTCCGCAGTTTTATCTAATTTATGTAAACTTTCTTCTTTTCTTTTCTTATATTTTAATACCCGAGCTGTGGCTTCAAAAATATTTCGTCTATCAGTACTTTTACTATTAACTATATCCGTTATATTTCCTTGAGAAATAATATTAAAATCACTTAACCCTGCGCCACTTTCAATAAATAAATCAGTGATATCTTTAAGTCTTACCCGATTATTATTTAAATAATATTCATTTTCCCCAGTTTCATAAACTACTCTTTTTACCTCAACTTCTAAAAAATCAGAGTTTAAATAATGATCGCTATTATCGAATACTAATGCTACCATAGCTCTTTTTTGTTTTTCTCGGGAATTAGAACCATTAAAAATAACATCACTCATCGCACTTGATCTTAGTGATTTTACTGACTGTTCTCCTAAAACCCATCGAATAGCATCAACTATATTACTTTTACCACTACCATTAGGGCCAACAATTGCTGTTATGCCGGGATTAATTTCAATATCTATTTTATCCGCAAAAGATTTAAAACCTTGTGCTCTAATACTTTTTAAATACATTATTTACCTCTATTTTACATATTTTAAAAAGGCATCATATGCGGCATTTTGTTCAGCATCCCTTTTACTTTTACCAACACCTTTGCCATAAACAATACCATCAATTTTAACAACTACTTCAAAAGTTTTTTGATGGGCTAAACCATATTCTTTTACAACTTCATAAGTTATTTCTTGTTGCCAAACTTGTACTACTTCTTGTAATTTAGTTTTATAATCAGTATTAAAATCTATATTCTTTTTTATATAAGGAATTATAATGGCATCAATATATTTTTTAGCTACTAAAAATCCTTGATCTAAATATATAGCCCCAATTATTGCTTCAAAAACATCTGCGATAATTGTATTATTAATATTATTTTTTTGACCGACACCAACTTTAATTAGTTTATCTATTCCTAAATCACGAGCATATCTTGCTAAAGCATTTTCACATACATAATTTGCTCTTTCTTTAGTCATTTGTCCTTCTTTATAATTAGTAAAATTATAAAAATAATCACTACTTACTAATTCTAAAACAGCATCTCCTAAATATTCTAATCTTTCATAATTATTTTTTAATTTATGTTCATAAGAATAACTACTATGAGTTAATGCTATATCTAATAATTTAGGATTTTTTAATTTAATATTAAATTTCTCTAAAAATTCCATATTTTTCACCATAAATTAATAATAACATAAATTTTAATATTTGACTACTTTTAAGTTAAATTTACCTATTTTAAAAATCCAAATAAGAAAAGAATAATTTACAAAAATAAAAATATATAGTAAAATTTTAAACAGGTGATAAATTGAAAAAAATAATTATTTATTTAATAAGAGGTTATCAAATTTTACCTTTAAATAGTCATAAATGTTGTCGTTTTCAACCTACTTGTAGTAATTACATGATTGAAGCAATAGATAGATATGGTGTTATAAAGGGTTTAAAATTAGGAATTAAAAGAATTTTAAAATGTCGACCTCATGGTGGTTATGGCATTGATGAAGTTCCTAAATTGGAGGATTATAAATGAAAAAAATATTTTTATTATTAAGTATATTTTTATTATCCGGCTGTACTTTTTTTAAAGATAATTTAGAGGATGCTAAAATATATACTACTACTTATCCTATTGGATATTTAATGAATACTTTATATGGCGATTATAGTAATATTGAAAGTATATATCCAACGGATACTGATGTTTATAGTTACGAACTTACCGATAAACAAATTAGTGAATATGCCAAAAGTGATTTATTTATATATAATGGTTTAAGTAATGAAAAAAATATTGCCAAAAATTTAATTAATAAGAATAATAAATTATTAATAATTGATGTTTCTAATGGTTTAACATATAGTTATGGTATTGAAGAACTTTGGTTAAGTCCTAATAATTATTTAATGTTAGCTAAAAATATTAAAGATAATTTAAATGAATATATTAAATCACGAGCTATAAAAGATAGTATTAATGAAAAATATCGTTCTTTTTCTGAACAAATTTCTTTAATGGATGCTGATCTTAGAACAATTGGTAAAGAAGCAAAAGAAAAAAGTAAGAATACTTTAGTTGTTACTGATGATGTTTTTAATTTTTTAACTAATTATGGTTTTAATATTATAAGTTGTGATAAAGATAGTGTTACTGATAGTATTGTTACTAATATTGAAAGTTCTTATAAAAATAATAATTATAAAGGAATAATAACTAGTGATAAAGAAATTGATGAAAGAATAAATAATATGATTACTACTAATAATATCGAAGTAATTAATTTAAATAAAATGACTAATTTAGAAAAAGATAGCAATTATATTACTATAATGCAAAAATTTATCGATGATGTTCGAAATTTAGTTCTAGCAGATTAATTTATTTGACAATAAGCTACTTTTATATTAAAATTAAAACGTAGCTTGGTTGTGGAGTGGTACTCAAGAGGCTGAAGAGGCGTCCCTGCTAAGGATGTAGAATGGGTAACTGTTGCGAGGGTTCAAATCCCTCCCACTCCGCCATAGATAAAATGAAAGTTCTATTGAACTTTTTTTTATTGAATAAATATTAATTTTGAACAATAAAAAATCCCTTTATAAGGGAAAATAAACTTATTGGTGACCCGTACGGGATTTGAACCCATGTATGCATGCGTGAAAGGCATGTGTGTTTAACCACTTCACCAACGGGCCATTAATGGTGGGCCTGGGGGGACTTGAACCTCCGACCTCACGCTTATCAGGCGTGCGCTCTAACCAGCTGAGCTACAAGCCCATTAACAAAAACCTCTTTAATTTTATAATAATATTCGGATTTTTGCAAGACTTTTTTAATAAGCCGTAAATAAATTATACTATAATTAAAGTTTAATGTAAACCTTTAATTTAAAAAACATTTATTTTTTCTTTAATTTCAAATATTTCATTTTCATTAATAATAATACTTTCATTATTAGTAGCGATATTTTTCTTTAATTTAAAGGAATTAGTTAAAAGACTTGAACTACTATATGTAAATATTTTATAGTCTTTATCTAAAGTAATTTCGGTAATAAGATTATCCGTTACATCCATCAAAGTTAAAGTATCATCTTTAACTAACATATTAGGAAGATTAAAAATAATACTATCATTATTACTATTAGAATCAATAGTTCCTAAATTTTCATTACTTAAGCCTATTAATATTCCATCGTTAAGGGTAAGTAAAGTATCGGTATCTATAATACTTTTATTTACTTTAAAAGTGTAATTTCCTTTTTCAAAAATAACATTTTTAGCTTTAATACCATTTCCCTTTTCATTTATAATATTTAAAGTTCCTTCCTCTTTAAAAGTAATATTACCATTGGTCGAAATAGTATCATCACTATTACTTATTAAATTATTAACTCCATATAAATTAATAGTAACATTACTATCTTCCTTTTTTATTGATAAAGGACTTAACATATCATTATTTATACTAATATTTTGGAAATTTAAAACAACATCATCATGGGTATCAATAATAATTTGGCCATTATTTAAGGAACCAGATATATCATATGTTCCCCCATTACTTATAATTAAAGTATCATCATTAATGATATTCATGCCTTCGCCACTATATAATATATTCAATCCCAAAACAACATTACCTTCACTTAAAGAAGGTTTAACTTCCCCTTTTAAATTTTCCTTTAATTCTTCTTTTATTTCTTCAGAAGATTTTTTTAAAGCCTCTTCATCTTTAAAACTTTTTATAACATAAGGTTTAACGATGATTAAAGCTAAACAAATAATAATAGAACAACCAATTATACTAAGCAGTATTACCCTTTTTTTATTCATTTATTCACCTTCTTAAAAGAAAAAGAAATATTCTTATTTCTTATAATCTTTCATCAAATTCTTCTAATTCATCCATTTGTTGTTCAATTAACGCTTTAAATCTCCGTTTATAAAGTATTACCTTTCTTCTTAAACTTTCAGCATCTTCTTCAATTTTTTCAGCTTTTTGCAAAGCATTATTTATAACTTTAGTAGCATTTCTTTTAGCATCATCAATAATCACCTTAGATTCTTCATAAGCTGCTTTTTTAATATTACTTGTAGATTCTTCAGCAATTAAAATCGTCCGATTTAAAGTTCCTTCAATATGCTTATAACGTTTATTTTCTTCTTTTAATGATTCAATAATGTCGCAACTTTCTTTTAATTTTTTTAACATATTTTCATATTCTTGGACTACTTCATTAACAAAAGCATTTACTTCTTCTTTTTTATATCCTTGAATACTTGTACTAAATTTATTGACCATAAATCACCTACTACCAATCTAAATCTTCATCTTGATTACGTTTATTATTTCTTTTTTCGTTATCTTCAGTGATTTTACCTTGAACATTTACATTTTTAGGGGTACATAAATAAATACCTACTCCTATTTGTTGCATAGAACCCGCAATTGCATAAACAACACCACTTAAAAAATCAATAATTCTTTTAGCTTGATCAGATGTTACTCTTTTTAAATTTACTACCACACTATTGCGATTTTTTAAATGATCCGCAATTTGAACAGATTCTGAATATGCTCTGGGTTCTAATAAAATCATTTTATTTCCTGATTTATCAGCTTCTTTTAAAGCATTATCTTTTGAGACTGTATAATATTCATCCTCATCAAAAGTTTTAGTTTCATCATCACCATCGTATGTAAATATTTTTTTTATATTTTTAAAGGCCATAATATTACCTCCTAGTCTACTACCCCATTTTATCAAAATTTAATATTTGTTGCAAGATGATTTATTTAAAATTCACATTTTTTATTAATATAATCTACTAATTCATCAACTTTTAAAGTTATTTGTTCCATAGTATCTCTATCTCTAACTGTAACTGTATCATTATTTATAGTTTCATCATCAATTGTTATAGCTAAAGGTGTACCAATGGCATCACTTCTTCTATATCTTTTACCAATAGAACCTGATTCATCATAATTGCATGCGAAATGTTTACAAAGTCGAGCATAAATATCATTGGCTTTTGCCGCATGATTTTTCTTAATAAGTGGTAAAATTGTAACTTTGTAAGGAGCTAATGCTGGATGAATTTTTAATACCATTCTTTCTTCATTTTCTAATTTTTCAATTGTATATGCATCGGTTAAAACCGCTAAAATTAAACGATCTAATCCTACTGATGGTTCAATAACATAAGGTAAATATTTTTCATTAGTTTCAGGATCTAAGTATCTTAAATCTGCTCCACTTTTATTTTGATGAACTGTTAAATCATAATCTGTTCGATCAGCAATTCCCCATAATTCACCCCAACCAATAGGATACATAAATTCTATATCAGTTGTTGCTTTACTATAAAAAGATAATTCTTCTTTAGAGTGATCCCGATATCTTAAATTTTCATTTTTTAAACCTAAACTCTTTAAAAAATCTAAACAATAATTTTTCCAATAACCATGCCATTCTAAATCAGTACCTGGTTTACAGAAAAACTCTAATTCCATTTGTTCAAATTCTCTTAAACGGAAAATAAAATTTCCTGGTGTAATTTCATTTCGAAAAGCTTTACCAGTTTGAGCAATTCCAAATGGAACTTTTAAACGCATACTTCTTTCTACGTTTTTAAAATTTACAAATATACCTTGGGCTGTTTCTCCTCTTAAATATACCGTATTTTTACTATCTTCAGTTACCCCAATAGAAGTTTCAAATAATAAATTAAACTTACGAATTGGCGTAAAATCAGTATTACCACAATTAGGGCATTTAATATTATTTTCTTGGATATAATTTTCTAATTGTTCATTAGACCATCCATCACCAGTTTCTTTTCCCTTAGTAAATTCTTCAACTAATTTATCGGCTCTATGTCTAGCCTTACATCTTTTACAATCAATTAAAGGATCAGCAAAAGAAGCCACATGTCCAGATGCTACCCAAACATCAGGATTCATAATAATAGCTGCATCTAACCCAACATTATAAGGATTTTCTTGAATAAATTTTTTCTTCCAAGCATTGCGAATATTTTCTTTTAAATTTGTTCCTAAAGGACCATAATCCCAAGAATTTGCAAGTCCATTATATATTTCACTACCTTGAAATATAAAACCATATTGCTTGCAATAATTAACTAAGTCATCCATTGTAATTTTCATAATCTCACCTGACACCATTATATCTTAAAATTTAGTATTTAACAAGTAATTATATACTACTATATTCTTGTTCAATTTTCTCATCATTTAAAATATAAATTCTTGGTAAATTATTATTAATAATACTCATTAAATAATATCTATTAGTTTTTAAATTAACTAATACATTTTGCATATTATTATATTCACTAATTAAATATACTTTATCCCCTATCTTAACATCATCATCTATACTTATAATCATACTGTCAATATTATCAGTTAAAATATTACTAATTTTATTATTTACTACAACTACTTTTAAAGCTTTAGTTAAACCATCTTTATATCCTATATTAACAAAACCAATTCTTTGATTTTCTTTGTTGTAATAATTTCTACCAATTAAATTTTTGCTTAATACATAATTAATACTCGTAATATAACCGACTATACTAAATGGAATATTTAAATCTATATCTATATTTTGAAAGGCATATCTTCCATATTTTTTTTGAATCTTTTTTCTTTTTAAATTATCTATTTCATTAATGGGATTAAGTCCATAAACACTTAAATCAAGCATTATACTATTGAATATTTCTTGTTTTTCATGATACATAATATATTCATTAGCATATACTAATATATTTTGATTTTGAATATTTTCCATAATTTTCCAAAAATTATTCATTTGTTCATAATAATATTCATCTATATAACCAGTTGTTGTTATATCCGTATAAATACCATCAAGTATTAAATGTTTTTTACTATTAATAATTTCAATTGCTTTTTTTACTTCTTCATAACTTTTTAAACCAATATTATTTGCCCCATTATCAATTAATAAATGAAGTTTTATAACATCTTTTGTTTTTATTAAACTTATATCTTGTAAATAATTTAAATCCGTTATAGTTAATATTATATTATTATTAATTGCATCAAATACGTTATCTCCAATTACCATATTTTTAACTATTATATTAATTTTACTATTATATTTTCGAACTTTTAAAGCTTCATCTAAATTGGAAACGTATCCATATTTAAATCCCATATCAAAAAAAGTATTAACTAAAAAAATCCCTAAACCATAACAATTATTTCTTAAATCAATTATTTTTCTTTCGTATTCTTCTGTGAGTTTATTTATTTTTTTAATATTATTTTTTAAAGTATTAATATTTACTTCTATACATGCTTTATTCATTATGCCACCCAAGTTAATTATATCAATATAAAAGAAAAAAAGATAGTTTTATCTTTTCATTCTATTATACATGTTGTATTAGTACTGTTTCCAGTTATTGTTACTATGCCATCACTATTAATGCTTCCTTCTCCGCCATTATTACATCTGATACTTCCTGTTCCATTCGTTACTTTAAATTTAACTTCATTTTCTCCAGTTTCTATTGTTTTCATGTTTGCTGTACCATCAAAATAAATTAAATTTGTATCTAACCATTCTTGTGTTAATATGTTTTCTCCATAACTATCAGTTATATCAATTAACATTAATTCATCCAAGTATACATCTGAATTGCTACCTCTAACAAAAAAATCAATAACCCAATCACTATTTTCAGTTTCATTTTTTATTATACCGGATAAAAGTAACCAGTCATTTGTTTTGATATTTTTAAAATCTAATAATATATATACTGAATCTCTATCTAAAGATACCCAGTTATATCTTGAATCCATAGAACTAAACGAATCTGATGATTTAAACATCATTCTTGAATAATAACAATGATTTAATATGGAAACTGGTGCATTGTTATTGATGAAATGAGTAATTTTATCTACACTATTTTGATTAAATATTTTTAACATTTTATTTCCATGAGTATCATTAGTATCAACAAATTCATGTATACTATTACCAATATTTTCATAATTTGTTAACTCATTTTCAAAACTGCCGTCTTCCATAATATTTGTTAATGTTGTATCTTGTCCTTCTATGGTTGTATTTGTTGCTAACAATGTGTATGTTTTCTTTTGAAGAGTAGTTTCCTTTATTGTACTTACTACTGAATAGTTTCCTTTACTATCTTTTACTCTTACTTCTATCGTATAATCTTGCAATTCACTTAAGCCATTAAAAGTATGTGTTGATAGTGTCGTTTCTTCTACTCTTTCCCCATTTTCTATTGTTGCTCCTTTTATTGTATATTCATATTTACTTATTCCATTTGTTCCTTCTTCATACTCTACTTGAACATCTATTTCATCATAACTCTTACTTGTTACTTTTATATTCTTTACTTTTGGTAGTTTCTCTGTTGTTACTAAATTTTCTACTTTCGTTTCATATATATTACTCTTTATTCCTTCAGTATCTTCTATATAACAATATATTTTATATTTATAATTATCTTTTAATCCATTAAATGTATGGGTTGCATCGTCATCTTCTTCCCATGTTACTTCTTCTAGGGCTACTGTTTCTACTTCTCCTACTTCTTCTATTCCAAAGTAATAATTCTTTATTTCTTTACTTCCTTTTTCATAATCCATTGTCGTTGTTATACTATTTACTGTACTACTTGTATCTTTTATACTTGTTATATGGGCTAGTTTATATGTTTCCATTTCATCTGTTGTTATTACTACTTCCCCTGTTACTTCTTTTCCCCCATTTTCATTTTGATCATTATCTAAATTTATTAATGTTACTTTTATTTCCCATTCTTCTTCTTTTTCTCCATTATCATCTAAAGTTACTTCTATCTCTTCTCCTACTTTTATAGCAAAACTTCCAGACTTTCCTGTTATATCAAACCCACTTACATCATTAGGATTTTTTTCATCCTTTTCATGATATACTAATCCATCTATTTCTTTTATTTCACCATTTGG
>CANRAL010000035.1 GCA_947628585.1 uncultured Bacilli bacterium
TATCACCCAATATCTAATACACAGCAAAAAAAAAAAAAAAAAGTACAACTTTACATTCTTTTTGTAAAGTTATTTTTTTTCACATTCTTTTTTTAATTCATAAAGAGTATTTAATGCCTCGATAGGACTCATATTTAAAACGTCTAATTTAGTTATTTTTTCTTTAATTTCTTCTTCCTTTTTATCTTCCATAAAATTTAAAGATAATTGGACTTCATTAGTTTTATTATGTTTATTTTTATTGGCTTCATAACTATTTAATATTTCATTAGCTCTTTGTAATAATTCATCCGGCATTCCCGCGAGTTTAGCTACATGTATACCATAACTTTTATCTATAGCTCCATTTTTAACTTTATGTAAAAAAGTTATAGTGTTATTTTCTTCAATTGCCGAAACATGCACATTTTTAATATTAGAATATTTTTTTTCTAAGTGAGTAAGTTCATGATAATGAGTAGAAAATAAAGTAATGGCATGAATATTATTACTTATATATTCCAATATACCTTGAGCTAAAGATATTCCATCATAAGTAGCAGTTCCCCTACCTAATTCATCAAATAAAATTAAACTATTATTCGTTGCATTAATTATGGCATTTTGAGCTTCCTTCATTTCTACCATAAAAGTTGATTCCCCACTTACTAAATCATCACTAGCCCCAATTCTAGTAAATATTTTATCAAAAATTGGTAAATTAGCCTTTTTCGCAGGTACAAAAGATCCCATTTGAGCCATAATACTCATAATAGCTAATTGCCGCATATATGTTGATTTACCACTCATATTTGGTCCTGTAATTAAAAGAGTATCAATTCCTTTAGATAAAATACAGTCATTAGGGACATATTCTTTTTTATTAACTATTTCCACTACAGGATGCCGTCCTTCAATAATTTCCACAATATGGTCTTCATTTAAATTAGGCCGAACTAAATTATATTCTTCACTACAAACTGCGAGAGCAACTAAACAGTCAATTTCACTAATTATTTCGGCAGTTTTTTTAATTTCTAAAATTTCTTTTTTAATAAACTCTTTAATTTCTAAAAATAATTCATATTCTAAATTATTTATTTTTTCTTCCGCATTTAATATTAAAGCTTCTTTTTCTTTTAATTCGGGAGATATATATCTTTCACAATTAGCTAAAGTTTGTCTTCGTTCCCATTTAAATTCTTCTTTAACTAAATCCTTTTGTCCCTTAGAAACTTCAATATAATAGCCAAATACTTTATTATAACCAACTTTTAAATTCTTAATTCCGGTTTTTGCTTTTATATCTGCTTCAAAACGAGCAACAAAATCTTTACCACCACTTCGAATATTTTTAATTTCATCTAATTCTTGACTATATCCATCTTTTATTATGCCCCCTTCTTTTAAAGTAATAGGAGCATCCTCACTTATAGCCTTAGATAACTTTTCATAAATATCATCAAAAGTTTTTATTTCATAATTAAAATTTAATTTTTCACATATATCTTTTATTTCTGGTAAAATACCTAAAGATTTTTTTAATTGAAGTAAATCACGAGGATTTAAAGCTCCATTTATAGTTTTACCTGATAATCTTTCTAAATCATATACTTCGTATAAGGCTTTTTTTAATTCATCTTTTAAAATAAATTCATTATTTAATTTTTCAATTTTATCATATCTTTTTATTATTTCTTCTTTATTCTTTAAAGGATTTAATAACCAAGTTTTAAGTTTTCGACTTCCCATCGCTGTTTTACATTTATCTAGTAACCAAATTAAAGAATAAGTTCTTTCCTTTAGCCTTAAAGTTTCAACTAATTCTAAGTTTCTAACTGTATGAATATCCATTTCTAAATAATCAGTTCGATTAATATATTCAATTTTATCAATATAACTTAAATCTTTTAAAACTTTATAATCTAAATAATAAAATAAATGCTCTACGCCCAGTTTTAAACGAACATCCGTAATACTATCTAATAATTTAGTATATTTATTATCTAAATATAAATCATTATAAGTTATTTCAATACCATAATAGGTTTTTAATAAATTAGTTATTTTTTTATCAAAATCATTTTTAACTACAACTTCTTTGATATTATAATTCATTAATTCATTAATTAATTTATCAATTACGTTAGGAATAGTTAAACTAGCTAAATTACCTGTCGAAATATCTAAAATTGTCATAATTAAAATATCATCATATAACATTAAACTACTAATACAAGAACTTTCTTTGCTATTTAATAAATCAGCATCAGCGATAGTACCTTTACTATAAACTTCAACGACCCCTCTTTTAACCATACCCTTAGTTAATTTAGGGTCTTCTAGTTGTTCTACTATAGCGACCCGATAGCCTTTATTAACTAATTTTTCAATATAGGTTTTGACGGCATGATGAGGCACTCCACACATGGGAACTCTTTCTTCTAAACCGGCAACCCGACCTGTTAAAGTAAGTTCTAATTCTCGAGAAGCTATTAAAGCATCTTCAAAAAATAATTCATAAAAATCGCCCAAACGATAAAGAATGAGTTCGTTTTCATACTCATCTTTTATTTCCATATATTGTTGCATCATGGGACTTAAATTATTTCGATTCACTTCGCTTCGCTTCATACTTCATCACGTCGTTTATTATAACATAATTTTTTTATTTTAAATTAATAAATCACATCTTACATCTATTTATATGTTTATTATAAGTTTTAATTATATAACTCTATATTTTTTACTTAATAGTAGTTAAATAATCTAAAGCATCGTTAAAAGTTTCTACACCTTTTACAATAATATCTAAATTATTATTCTCTTTTACCTCTAAGGCTTCATCATAGTTTTCTATAGGACATAAAAAGATATCGGCTTTATTTTTGACAGCTCCTAGTAACTTATATTTTACTCCATCTATTGCGCCAACATTTCCAAGAATATCAATTGTTCCTGTTCCCACAATATTTTTGCCTTTAGTAATATCTTCTTTAGTCAGTTTGTTATATATCGCTAAAGAAAGCATTAATCCCCCAGAAGAACCTGATTCACTAGCCTTAGTTTTAACTTTAATCTCTGGGGTAGTTTCATATTCATAAGTACTTAAAGTAGATACGCCAATTTTTAAAGAATCTTCAATTTCATATATTTTAGCTTTAACAGTTATTTCTTTATTTTTTCGCTCTACTAATATATCAACAGTATCATTTACTTTATAGTTTGCAATTATATCCCTTATTTCATCTAAGGTATTAACCATAGTTCCTTCAATACTAATTATTTTATCATATAATTTAATATCGGTTTTTGCTTCCTTAGTAATATAAATGACATTATTATTAACTTTGGTAATTTCAATTGGCTTACCCGCCGCTTTATAAGCTAAAATAGTCGCATTATCAATAGATGAATCCATATATAATTTTTCTAAAGTTAAAAGATCATCCACTGAACCATTATCAATAGTAATTTCATCTTTTGAAATAATATCCCAATTTGGTAATATATAAGATAAACCTAATATCGGTAAAGTTCCTTTTAACATAGATACGTAACTCATAGATAACTTACCTTTAATATTATCATTATCTATCATAATTCGATTATTTAAATTAACGGTACCGCCAGGTTTATATACAACATAAGGTAAATCTATTGTAAATAATAAATAAATAAACAAAATAATTATTAATCCAACATAATTATTAATTATAAAATTTTTTATTTTTTCTATAATCTTTTTCATTATCTCACCCTTATAATTATAGCAAATATTATTTAATTTATGTAGATTTTATTTGACAATAATGGCATTTTTATATAAAGTATTATTGGTGAAGAAAATGATAGGTAATATTTTAAGACAATTACGATATATAAATAATAATGAACCATTAAGAAGTGTGGCTCATAGTTTAAAAATTGACGAATCAACCGTGGCTAAAATTGAAAAAGATTATTTTCACAGCAATATTAAAACTATTAAAAAATTTGCCGATTATTATAATTTTCCTTATGAATATTTACTTATTTTAAGTAATTTAGAAGACTTAAAATTAATTAATAATAAAGAAATAATGTATTATATCTTAGAATATTATTTATATAATAATTTATATACCGAAGATGCTATTTTAAGTCGCAAGAAAAAATAATTAAATCATATTATTTAATATGAAGAAATTAAATTTTTTTTATATTCTGATTTTCCTTTTTATAATTCTTTTATTTTTAAATTATAATTTAGTTTTAAAAAGTAGTATTGAAGCCGTAAATATTTGGTTAACTAAAGTATTTCCTTTTTTATTTATTATGATTACTATAACGGATATTTTAATTAATTTAAATTTTGAAAAAAATTTTAAAAATACTACTTCTTTTATAATTATATTATCCCTTTTAAGTGGAGCTCCTAGTAATGCTTATATTATAAGTAACTTAGTTAAACAAAATAAAATTTCTATCGATACTGCAAATAAAAGTTTATTATTTACTTATTTTGCTAATCCCCTATTTATGTATAATTTATTTAGTACTTTATTTAATAATTATATAGCTCTAAAATTAATTTTAATTCATTACATAAGTAATATAATAATTTATCTTTTCATTCATAAAAAGATTATTAATAATCCAATTAATAGTAATAAAAAACCAATATTTAATATTGGCAATTCTTTAAAGAAAAGTATGAATACTTTAACAATGATTTTAGGTACTATTACTTTTTATATGGTTTTAACAAATATAATAACTAATTTTTTTAATTGCAAAGAAATTACTACTTTATTAATTAAATCATTTTTAGAAGTAACGCAAGGATTAAATTATTTATTAAAAATAAACATTAGTTTAAAAACAAAAGAACTAATAGCTAGTTTTTTTATTTCTTTCGCGGGATTAGCCATCCATACTCAAGTTAAAACCATTTTAGATGAAGAAAACTTAAATTATAAATATTTTCTTAAAGGAAGAATTATGCAAGGCATTATTAGTCTTTTATTTACAGCTATTTTCTGAACTACAACCATATCCTATACAATTAGGTAAAGTTACATCGTCATTTCCTACATAACTAATAATTAAATCATCGATTATATTATTACTACATTTAGCACATTGCCGATTATAATCATTATCCGTATAAACTTCTAAATTAATAAGTAAAGAATATAAACCATTTTTTAAATTATATTTAGTACAAACTTTATTGAAATTTAAGGTAGCATCAACCATTGTCCATTTCCGCATGATACCTTCATTATTTGTAAATTTTAAGGTAGTTTCATCGGCTTCTAATAAACAATTACTTCCATCAGAGAAATTAAAACGAATTAAAAGTTTATCATTCGTACTTTCATCGGTAATACTTATTAAATTAACTCGCCGAGTTAATAAAACTTCTTCAATAACTTGTAATATTTCGCTGCGATTAACTTGATTTTCTATAGCATAAGAATTATCATTATTTTCATTATTGACATCATTTAACAAATTATACATAAATAACATAACAATTGTGATTAATACAACACTAATTATTAATTCGATTAATGTTAAACCTTTATTATTCATTTTTCCTCCTAATTAATACGATATGGTTCCGTAAGAGTTCCAATGCCATCCGTAACCATAACTTGACTATATAGATAAAATACTGGGCGAATAAATTGTTGGGATGTTGCTATGTTTGCTTCTCCTCCAACATATCCGGCAGCAAATGTTCGATATACTTGATTACTATCTTTATTTACACTTATTAAATATTCATCATTATGAGCTAACCAATTATCTTGTAAAGCATTTCGATAATTATTGGCTGAGGCTCCAGAACCCAAACCCGGTAGACGCCAATATTCTGGACTAGCACCATAATAAAAGTCTGTTAAATACATTAAACCAATTTTCGCTTCAATAGCCATACCATCAGAATCAAAATTTTTCCCTAATTCATAATTAAAATTTTCTTGGGCATTGGTATTTAAAGCAGTATTATATGAAACACCATCAACATTCCAAGTTACCGAAGCAATTTTTTGTTGCCAATTAGCAGCAAAAGTATTTAAAAAATCATTATTTAGATAATTTTTTAAACTACTATTCCACCACTCTTTTTTATTATTACTATCCCATACAAATTTTGTAGATAATGTCGTATTTTTAATTAATTTTACGCGATTATCAAAAATACCAATTATCCGATATAAATTTGCTTCGGGACAAGGATTAAGATCTGATCCAAAACAAACATAATTATTGGGATTTTTACCACTATAACGAAAAGCTAAATCATTAGCTTCATATTCACTTTTACTATCTATTTTATCGGCATCATGTTTATATAAATTATGATCTAAATTGGCATATTCTCCAAAACATTTTCCCATTTTTTGTGATTGACAAACTATTCCCAATTGTCTATTATCTTCACTATCTATTAAAATATCATTAGTATCACTTTTAGATATTCTTAATAATACTCGATTATTGGCATAACTAGCTAAAATTGATAATAATAACATTAAGAATAAAATAAATAATGTATAAATAACTGTTATAGAAATAAACCCTTTATTATTCATATTATCAATCCTTACTTTTTTATTATAAACTATTATTAAAATTTAATCAATTATTAAAAAAGAATAACTAAGTTATTCAATTAATTATTTCTCTTAAATTATAAAACATATAATACTATAGGTGAAGTTTATGAAACCCCGAGGCTTTGGAAATGGATTTACAGTTATTATTTTATTTATTTTAGGTATTTTAATATTTTATCAAGCCCTAATTACTTTAATATTACCCTTTAGATGGAATATATTTGTTTTACTATTAGAAATATTTTTATTCTTTTTCTTCATCGCTCGCATAATATGGCCTTATTAAATTTTCCGTTTTAAATACATAATCAAATAATCTTTGCATTTCTTTAGTATCATTAAATTCATTATTAGTAATAATAATTTCTTCTGGTAAAGTTATTAAAATAAATAATAATTTTTTTTCGTATTCCAATAAAGGAAAATTATTTAAATATCTTTGTAATACATATTCAAAATTACATTTTTCATATTCTTTTTTATATAAATGAGCAAAATCTAAAACTGGTGTATCTATTTTAGCATTATCCCAACTAATAAAATAATCTTTATCACTTTTAATAAAATGATCCAGTTCCAAATTATTATGGACAATACTTACTCTAATTTTATTTTCATTTTTTACTAATTCAAACCAATCATTCAATTCTCTTTTACAAAAAGCTAAAGCTGCTTCCAATTTAGAATAATTTCGCATAAATAAATAATGACTTGGACTCATATATATTTCATTAAAATACATTTCATATTTAATTAAAAAATAGTTTTCTAAATACATTATATTATTTTCAATATTTTCATATATTTCTTTAAATTTATCTAAACTAACTTCTTTAAAATAACTAGTACGATTATGTAATGCCGCTAAAAGAAGGATTAAGTCTTCACATTTTTGATCTATGGGTAAATTAATACCTTCAATATATTCATATACATTAACGTCTTTTCGCGATTCATCAATTAAAGAAGGAAAATTATCAAATTGGCGATGAACCAAATAATTAAATAATTCTCCCATATTCTTTTTCTTTTCTTTAATTATAAAATCTCCACTTGTTGTTTCTAATACTGTGGCTTTTCCCTTTATCGTATAACGATAAGGTTTATATATAGCCTTTAAAACTTCTAAACTTCTATTCATCTACTTCAGGTATAATTATTTTTTCTCCAAAGGTTATATTTTTTAAATCATTATAATTTTCTAAAACATTATTAGAAACATTATACTTAGTACAAATTGATTCTATAGTTTCATTTTCTTTCATTATATGAATATGATACGTAACAAAATCATTTTCTTCTTCCGTTATCGCATTCATAACCACATTTTTTTCTTCTTCTGTTACGGTTTCTTTAGCCATTTCTTCTTCATTTTCTTGGGATGCAGGAACAGCTACAATTCGTTCTTCATCTTCACTCTCTTCTATAGTTTCATCCTCAATAGTATCATCTGTATTTAAATTATCATTTAAAATTACATCTTCCATTAAATCCTCCGCTTTCTCTTCTTCCTTTTCACTAACTTCTTCAAAAATTTCTTCTTTTCTTTCCAGTTCTTGAGCTTTTATAGAATATTCAATATCAACTTTTAAAGTATTATTATCAATTATTTCATAAGTAAAATCTTCAATAGCAAAATCTACTGTATCGGTATCAATAGGATTAGTTAAATTAACACTAAAGGGTAAAACATAATCAAAAGATTCACGATTAACACTTACTTCATGACTTTTATATTCCCCTGTTATAATAAAATTTCCTAGTAATTCGTTATCATTAATAGTATATTCATGCTCTAATGAAATACTTAAAATTTCGGCGATATTGGTTTTAAATTTTATTTCTTTAGTAAAAGGTATTAAACAGTTCATTTCATTCCTCCTACCTAAATATATGAAATATTTAAAAAAATATCTCTACATAATTTAATTTTTCTAATAAAAAAATTGACATATTTTGTCGTACAAAAAATCTATAAAAAAATATAATTTAATTTTATAATAGATAACCGTTACCAGTTTTATGGGAAGCATTTGCTATTATTCTTTAAGGGGGTTTTGGGTTTGTTACTAAAACTTGATTAAAGGTGGTGGTTTTAATGGATGATTTTTTTCTGAAATTAATTATCTTGCTTCTAGTCTTGGAGCTAGGACAAAATAAAAAAAGCTCCCCATAAGTAGGAGCATCAACCATAGTAGGTGCTACCTCCTGGTAACACTTACATATTAATTATACAAAAAATATTTTTTATTTACAACATATTTAATTTTTTACGTAAGTTATTCAAATAAACAAAATTTTCCAAACAAAGCTATTTAAATTTCTAATATTCAAATACTTTATATATTAATCACTAACAACTAAGGTATATGGATTATTAATTGTGCCAGTTCCCCCTTTATATTTCACGCTAGAATCGAGATAAAAGGACGGGCGGACCACACTCGCGTCCGTGCCGACATAGTTGCTGCCGACACTACCCTGCGCATTCCTACGGTACGTATGACCAGGAAAATCGAGTCTTTGAGTTATTAACCATTCCCATAGACCCATATACAACCAGTTACTATCTGTTGCCGAACGATAATCTTTTTTTATTAGCCCTTCGGGAAAACTTCCTGCTGGGTTTTTATCTTTATCAGTTTTTCCTGGATTAGTGTAAGTAAATGTTCCTGTGTATGGTTGTTTGTTCCAATTTTTGGGTGCTGCTCCATATAAATAATCACTTGCATATAATAAACCTATCTTTTCTGGATCGGTTTTTTTATCATCTTGAGCATCTGTTCCTAATTCATTATTATATACAGTTTTGGCATTATTAGCTATTACTATATTATCCCATGTTGCATTGTCATTGCCCCATACCCATGTATGTTCTTTTATTAAACTTTGATATGTTGCATCTATTGTACTTAGGTATTTTTTATTTAAATGAATTTTATTAAGTAATGATGTAGACCAATTGGCTACTGTTGCTTCAGTTCCGTTTTCTTGCCAATAATATCTATCTACATGGTCTAATAAGCCTTTATATCGATGAGTAAATGCATCTCTTTCTTCATTATTCCCTGTTGATGATTGATAAGGGTTACCTGTATAATATGAGCCATGAGTTTCAGGGACAGCTGTTTCAAAATCTGAGGTACTTGCTGTTCCAGCTCCTAATAATTCTTTATTTGCATAATCCGCTTTTACTACTTTTATTCCATCATTTCCAAATGTTCCGATTATTCGATATAAATTATTATAGCCTGGATCTTCTGGATCATCAGAACATGTTGTTCCTAAACATATATAATTATTTACTTTTTCGAATGAACCTGTATATCTATAACTTTTATCATTGGCTTCTAAAATTACATTTGTTTCTCCTTCATAATCTGCTTCGCCATCATGATAGATTATATTACTTGCTCCATATTCACTTTCATCATGTAACTTTTTTATACATTCAGCTAGTTCTTCCCCTTCACTACATACATCCATTAAATCATTGGCTATTTTCTTTTCTTGAATTCTTATTCTTCCTTTAAAACTTTTTCCTGTATTTAATTCTTGATTTGTTTCTAAGTTCTTAAATGTTATTGTTATTTCCCATTTATCGGTTTTTGTATTTTCTTTTTCTAAATCATGATTTTCTTTATTTACTTTTATTACATAATCTTCTACTATAGGATATATTCCTTCTCTTAACTCTGTTATATCATAACTATCATTTGTATCTTTTAATGTAGCTTTATTTAATCCTTCTATATTGCCTTCATAACCATCTGGTCCTTTTACTGTTAAAAATAACTCAGGTATAGCCTCATACCCTAAAGTTAGTCCATTATAATCGACATTATTTCCTAATGTTTTATCATATTCTTTTAAAAATACTATTGGATCTTCTTTATCATTATCTTTATATGAAGAATATTCTAAATTATTTTCTAATATTTCTAAATATATACTATATTTATAATCTTCTGTTTCATTTGTTGTATTATTGGCTATTAAGGTAGCACTTACATTTGTTGTTCCTTCTTGATTATTATCACCTAATTTAAACTCATCTGGTGTTACTTCAAGAGTTATATCATCTCCACTTATAAAAGATAAATTATCTACTGTTCCAGTTGTCGTATTTATATTAGAAATTGTTGTATTACCATTTACACTTTGAAAATATGCATAGGTTGCTCCTATTACAACTATTAATATTACAAATATGCCAACAATTAATAAAATTAAAGACTTTTTATTACCCTTCATATATATCATATCCTTTCGTCAAATACTCTATCTAAAGCCCATTTTACTATATATATATATATATATCAAGGGTTAATTTTATTTTTTTAAAAAGTTTACATAATTTGTCAAACGATAATTTTATAA
>CANRAL010000036.1 GCA_947628585.1 uncultured Bacilli bacterium
TTTTTACTTTTTTACTTCTTTTTTAGGTTATTTTAATTTTTAAATCATTGGTGATTATATTGTTTAAATTAACAATTATGTACAATACTCTTATATCATAAATACATTTATCTTCTATATCTCTTAAACTAGCTTTAAATTTTGCAAAACAATAAATTATTGTGGCAAATAAATTATAAGGATTATAACCAATTCTTCCTTTACATTTTTTATTATTAGTATTTACATAATTAATGTATTTCCAAACTTTGGAATTTTCTAATAATTTCATAAATTTATCTATTTTTTTTTAATTCCTCAATATATATGTTTGAGGATACTAGAAAAAAAGACGATTTTATTGTAAAATATTCCATGTGATACAACTCCTTAAGCAAGATTATTGTATCACAAAAATAACCTTGAAGTCCCATGATTTCAAGGTTTTTAAATTTTTTATAAAAAGAAACTGTTAGAAAATTTATTTATTTAATTTCCCGACAGCCCCTTTTTAATTAGTTAATTTATATTCTTTAACAATTTTATTTATATTTTTAAATCCATATTTTTCATAATCAATTTTAGTAATTAAATCACTAGTATAATTTAAATCTTTTAAATACTTTAAAACTATATCTTTTGTTATATTTTTGAAATTTAATAATTTATCAACATTATCTATTAATTCACTTATTTCTTCTAAATTATTATTTAATTCTTGATTAAATCCTACTTTATTAATTCTTTTAACATTAGTATTAATTATAATAATTGTATTTTTAAAAGAAATATCTTCTCCTTTAGCATTTTTAATCATTCCTTCTTTTAAAATTTGTTCTAATAATTTTTTTATTTCTTTAGAACCATATTCATAATTTTCAATAATAATTGTACTATAAGGATTATATTTTAAATTATTAATTAATACTTCATCATCATAACCAATATAACCAGCTGTAGAACCAATTAATTTACTAACACTAGCATCTGTTTGATATTCTGCAAAATCAAGTTTTATTAAATTTTGTTTTAATTCTTCATTTATAATATGCGAAATATAAGTTTTCCCTACTCCTTTAGATCCATTAAAAATAAAAGATATTGGTTTATCATTAATCATAATTTTATCTTTTAAAACTTTTATTACTTCTGTAATTACTTCATCTTCTCCATATATTTTTTTCTTTAAAGTAGTTTCTAAATTTTTAATTAAATTCTTTTTTTCTAAAGGACAAGGTATATTTTCTTTTTTACTTATTACATAATAAATATCTTCATCTTTAATACTTATTTCTTTAACGCGATTTAAATTATTTATTTTTTTCCATAATCTTTGTTCTAATTCATATGTCATAATAGCTTTTTGATAATCATTTTTTCTGATAGCTTCTTCTTTAATTAATTTTAAATTATTTATTTTTTCTTGATAATTTTTTTCTTTTTGCATTTTCTCTTTTTTTAAAGAAACAAAAGCACAAACACTATCTAAAACATCTAATGATTTATCCGGATTTTTTTTATCATAAACATATTTATCGGTTAAATCAACTAATTTATTTATATCACTTCCTTTTATTTTTAAATTATAATGTTGTTCGTAATTTTTTTTAACTTTTATTAATATATTTTTAGTTTCTGTTAAAGTAGGTTCTAAAACGTTTATAATTTCAAATCTTCGAGCTAAAGCTTTATCATTAGCTATAAATTTATTATATTCATAAGTTGTTGTTGCACCAATGCATTTAATTACTCCCCTAGCAAGATAGGGTTTTAAAATATCAGCAGCATTAATAGCTCCTTCAGCTCCTCCAGCATTAACCATAGAATGGATTTCATCAATAAATAAAATATAATCCGGATTTTTTTCTAATTCTTTAATTATTTTAGTTAATCTTTCTTCAAATTCTCCACGATATTTAGTACCCGCAACTAAAGAACCCATTTCCAAAGCAATAATTTTTTTATTTTGTAAAGATAAAGGTACTTTTTCTTGATTAATTAATCGAGCTAATTCTTCCACTAAAGCTGTTTTTCCTACTCCCGCGGGTCCAATTAATAAAGGATTATTTTTATCTTTTCTTATTAAAGTTTCAATCATATAATTAATTTCTTTTTCTCGACCAATTAATAATTCTTCCATATTAACTAACTCATTCATATTTTTACCAATTTCTAATAATTCTAATTTTTCATTAGTTTTTCTTTTTTCTTTAGTTAAATCATAAAGCATAGCTTCAATATCAATATCCATTCCAATTAAAACACGAATGGCAATTCCTTCTCCTTCTTCTAATAAAGATATAAATAAATGTTTATAATTTAATTCTTGTTTATCACTCATAGCCATATAAGTGGCATTTTTAATTATTCTTTTTAATAAAGGAGTATACAAAATATAATTACTTTTTTTACTGGCTTGACCAACAACCATTAATAATTCACTTTTAAAAGTTTCATATGTTAAACCATAATTTTTAACAACTTCTTTAATATCTGAAGCTATTTTTAATAAAGCTAATAATAAATGTTCACTTCCTACATAAGGATGATGCAAATCAAGCATTTCTTGTTCACTTTGTTTAAATAATTTACTTATTTCAATATTGTAAAAATCAAACATAAAATCCTCCTTTATAATTCTATGATTATAATGATAAACTTCATGTTTATTTATTCACTAAAAAATAACTAAAGTAATAATTAAAAATTTTACAAACAAAAAGTATTTAAATTTCTAATATTCAAATACTTTATATATTAATCACTAACAACTAAGGTATACGGATTATTAATTGTACCTGTTCCCCCTTTATATTTCACGCTAGAATCGAGATAAAAGGACGGGCGAACCACATCCGTGCCCGTGCCAACGTAGTAGCTGCTGACACGACCGGTGGCATCCACAGAGAACGCAAAGACAGGAAAATCGTATCTTTGAGTTATTAACCATTCCCATAAGCCCATGTATAACCAATTACCATCTGTTGCCGAACGATAATCATTATCTATTTCATGTTCTGGAAAACTTCCTGCTAGGTTTTTATCTTTATCAGTTTTTCCAGTATCACCATTATAATTCCAATTTCCAGTATAGGGTTGCTTGTTCCAATTTTTTGGTGATGCTCCATATAAATAATCACTTACATATAATAAGCCTATCTTTTCTGGATCGGTTTTTTTATCATCTTGAGCATCTGTTCCTAATTCATTATCATATACGGTTTTGACATTATTAGCTATTACTATATTATCCCATGTTGCATTCTTATTTCCATATATCCATTCATGTTCTTTTATTAATTCTCGATATTTTTCATCTATTGTGCTTAGGTATTTTTTATTTAAATGAATTTTATTAAGTAATGATGTTTTCCAATTTGCTGGTGTTGCTTCAGTTCCGTTTTCTTGCCATCTATATCCATCTACATGGTCTAATAAGCCTTTGTATCTATGCGTAAATGCATCTCTATTTTCATTAGACCCTGTTGATGATTGATTAGGATTTCCTGTAAAACGTGAACCATGAGTTTCAGGATCAGCTTGGGAATAATCTCCACTATAAGAGGTTGCTCCAGCTCCTAATAATTCTTTATTTGCATAATCTGCTTTTACTACTTTTATTCCATCACTACCAAATGTTCCGATTATTCGATATAAATTATTATAACCTGGGTCTTTTGGATTATCAGAACATGTTGTTCCCATACATATATAATTATTTACTTTTTCGAATGAGCCTGTATATCTATAACTTTTATCATTGGCTTCTAAATTTGCATTTGCTTCTTCAGGATAATCTGCTTTTCCATCATGATAGATTAGATTACTTGCTTCATATTCACTTTCATCATGTAACTTCTTTATACATTCAGCTAGTTCTTCCCCTTCACTACATACATCCATTAAATCATTGGCTATTTTCTTTTCTTGGATTCTTATTCTTCCTTTAAAACTTTTCCCTGTATTTAATTCTTGATTTGTTTCTAAGTTCTTAAATGTTATTGTTATTTCCCATTTATCTGTCTTTGTATTTTCTTTTTCTATATCATGATTATCTTTATTTACTTTTATTACATAATCTTCTACTATAGGATATATTCCTTCTCTTAATTCTGTTATATCATAACTATCATTTGCATTGTTTAATGTTGCTTTATTTAAACTTTCTATATTTCCATCATAACCATCTGGTCCTTTTACTGTTAAAAATAATTCAGGTATAGCCTCATACCCTAAAGTTAATCCATTATAATCGACATTATTTCCTAATGTTTTATCATATTCTTTTAAAAATACTATTGGGTCTTCTTTATCATTATCTTTATAGGAAGAATATTCTAAATCATTTTCTAGTATTTCTAAATATATACTATATTTATAATCTTCTGTTTCATTAGTTGTATTATTAGCTATTAAGGTAGCACTTACATTTGTTGTTCCTTCTTGATTACTATCACCTAATTTAAATTCATCTGGTTTTACTTCAAGAGTTATATTATCTCCACCAATAAAAGATAAACTATCTACTGTTCCAGTTGTCGTATTTATATTAGAAATTGTTGTATTACCATTTACACTTTGAAAATATGCATAGGTTGCTCCTATTACAACTATTAATATTACAAATATGCCAACAATTAATAAAATTAAAGACTTTTTATTACCCTTCATATATATCATATCCTTTCGTCAAATACTCTATCTAAAGCCCATTTTACTATATATATATATATATCAAGGTTTTATTTTACAATTAAAAATAACTTTACAAATTCCGTAAAGTTATTTTAATTATTTTTATATAATTTTATATTTTAAATGTATAACAAAATAGCAAATAAAACTACTAATATTATAAACATTCCAACTACAAATAACCAAATATATTTAAACCATGATTTATAATCAATATTGTTTAAAGTTAAACCAATCATTAAAATTAAACTTGATGGTAAAAATACTTGAACTAAACCATACATTGAAAGATAAATAGTATGAGCTATTTCATAATGTTCAACATAGGCTGTTGCTAAATAATAACCAATTGAATAACCAGTATAACCTAAATCTATATTAAATATAGAAGCAACAAAGCCCATAATTGAAGCTAACAATGGATTTAATCCTTTTGTTAAACCAAATACCCAATTTGTAATTGTTGGAACAACTGGAGCCATGTATGCTACAACAAAGATAAAGTAAATTCCAATTATAACTAATATTGGTTTTATAGCTTTTTTAACACCTTCATAGAAAGCATCAAAATATTCATTAATTTTCATTCGATAAATAATAGCTAAAACTAAAGTAGTTATAAACAAAACACTTATTGATAAATATAAACCATAATTAGTAGCATCCCCTAGAGGAACTGCATTACTACCTATAATATATTTTAATAAAGTAAAGTCTTCACCAATTGCTAAGTTAGAAATCCAAGTATGAAAATCATTAAATACTTCTATTTCCCAGTTAGTACTCCAAGTAATATAACCTAAAACAGTTAAAGTGGCAATTACTAATAACCCTACAATTGCTGGAATAATATGACCTTTTTTACTAGGAGCTTCTACAGCATAAGGATCATCTAATAATTCAACTTCTTTATTCTTAGTATTTTTAACCCGCATAACTATAAAGAAATTATATAAAATGAAAGCTACTGCTAGAATAATACCCCGATAAGTTAAACCAACTGTAACATCAGTAGTCAAATAATAACTTAAATAAGAATTATATTCTCTTAAAGCTTCTGTACCATATAATGTACCAATTGTAGCCATTACAATTGATCCATAGGTTGCGGCAAAAGTAGCCATTTTATCAACTTTCATCTTAGTTAATAAAGAAGCAAAGAATGGAGCAAATATCAAAGCTGCAAAAATATCTTTAGATAAAACAGTAAATCCTGTTAAAAATAAAGATATAACAATAACAGTAACCATTTCATATTTCTTTAATTTTTTAGCTAAAGAAGTAACTAATTGTTGATACCCTTTGATTTTAGATAAAACACCATAAAATCCTAATAAGGCAATAATGAATAATAACTTTTCTAAAGTAAAATTCACTGAATAAAACATGCCAACGCCAATATCCGCTATACCTAAACGATTATAACCATAATTTACATAGTCAGCACCATTAAAATAGCCATATGGTAATAACCAAGAAAAGATAAATGCTGATAAGGCAATAGCACCAATCATTTTAGCTGTCCGATGTTTTTCAGATATTAAAGCTCTAATAAATAATGCTAAGAAAACAAATACGCTAGCTAAAATCATAATAGGTAATTGAATATTTTCATAATTATTTAAATAAGCACCAATATAAGCTAAACATCCAGCACCTACGCCTAGACATCTTGTTGTAGTTATTAATTTCCGACTTTTAGTAGTTAAAATAACCATTAATGTTCCTACTAAAAATAAACATCCACTAATAATACCTAAAATAAGTTGAGCTAATTCAAATTTATTACATAAAATAAATATAACATTAATTATTAATAGTAATAAACCTAATATATCTAGACATCCACCGATACTTTTTATAGTACCATATTTTTTAAATATCTTTTTCATTTAATCCTCCTTGTGAAAATTATAGCGCTTTTTTTTAGAAAATAAAAGAAAAAATGTATAATTTATAACATTTTTTCATCTTTTCTTTATTAAATTATTTTGATAATATTTACATTTTATAGGACACATATCACATTCCGGTTTTTGACTTTTACAAATGTAACGACCAAATAAAACTAATTGATGATGAACTTTACTCCATTTTTCTTTAGGAAAAAGTTTCATTAACTTTTTTTCAATTTTATTTACATCATCCTTATTTTTAACTAATCCTAATCTTTTAGAAACTCTTGCAACATGCGTATCAACAGCAATTGCCGGTACATTATAAATATTTGATAAAACCACATTACAAGTTTTTCTCCCTACCCCTGGTAATTGTTCTAAATATTTACGATTATTAGGTACAATTCCCTTATAATCTTTAACTAAAGCCTTAGCTATTTCAATAATATATGCACTCTTTTTAGTATAAGTTCCTACCGAATAAATTATTTTTTCTATATCTTTTTTATTAGCAGTAGCTAATGTAAAAATATCATATTTATTAAATAATATTTTTGTTACTTCATTTACTCTTTTATCAGTACATTGGGCAGATAAAACCGTTGCTATTAATAACTCATAATCACGATTATAATTAAGCTCACATTTAGCATCAGGATATAAACTATCTAAATAAAATAATAATTCAGTTGTTTTCATTTAACCAATCAAACTCCATTACTTTTGTTTCATATAAAGGAATTTTTCCATCATTATCTTGCCAATCCTTTTTGACATCTTCATATTTAGTAAAACCTTTTTTACCCCATTCATAAAGTATTTTATCAATATATCTTAAACTTTTTACTCCATTATAACTTGCTTCTTGTAAAGCTGATATTATTAAATCTTCACTATATCCTTTATCAATCCAAGCATTTATAATTTCATAATCTGCAGGCGATAAAGTTCTTCCAAATTCACTTTCAAAACTACTAAAAATATCTTCTTTAGTTTCTTTCTTTTCATTTATTTGTTCTTGAATAGCTACATTTTCATAAAAAGGCTCTAAAGATATTTTTTCACAAATTTTTCCATCTTCATTTTTAGTTTGTTCAACTTTTATTAATTTTTTAGATAATAAACTACTATAAGTTTCTAAAATTTCTTCTTCTGATAAACCTAAAATTTCTTTTATTAAATTTAAATCAAATATTAAATTAAAAGAATTATCAAAATATGATAATAGTAAAAATTCTTTTAAAGTTATTTGATCTTTTAAAGCTTCCTTTATAAAATCAGCATCAATAATTAATCTTTTATTTCTACTAATCATATTAACACATCCTTTTAAACAATTTTTATTATATTCTTATTTTTCTTCTTTGTAAATTTCTAATTTTTGCATTAAATTTATAGCTTTTTCTTTATCTTTAATTTTATTACATTCTTTAATTATTTTTTCTTTTGATAAATTATTAATTAAATTTTTATTTTCTTTAATAGCTTTAAATAATTCTTCATCCAATGCAAAATCTAAATTACAAGCTAATCTAATTGCTCTAAATATTCTTAAAGGATCTTCCTTAATTCTTTCTTGAGCCTTACCAATAGTTTTAATTTTTTTATTTTTTAAGTCATTTAATCCCTTTTCATAATCAATAATTTTTTCATCTTTATCTAAACATATAGCATTTATTGTAAAATCTCGTCTTTTTAAATCAGTTTTTAAATCAATCAAAAAATCTATTTTTTGGGGAAATCCTTTTTTATTATAAACTAAATCTTTTCGAAAACAAGTGATAGTAAAATTATAATTTTGTTTAGTAAAATTAAGACCTCCAAAAACATTGACAGGCAAATTAAAAATAGTTTCTAGTTCTTTTTTAGTTCTTTTAGTTGTTATATCAATATCATAACTTTTAATATTTAATAATTTATCTCGAACATATCCTCCAACTATATAACTATCTTTACCTAATTTTTCTAGAACTTCTTTAATTATCTTTTCCATATTTATTTACTGATGCATCATATATAGATTCAATATTATTTTTTAAAGTATCATCAAATTCTTGATCATTTTGCTTATAATTTAAATCTTCTAATAAAGCTCGAGAAAATGAGGCTATCATCTTTTTATTTTCTTTTAATAAAATATTAGCTTTTTTACGACTATAACCTCCCGATAAAGCGACAATTTTTAAAACGTTAGGATACTTAAATAATTCATCATAAAAATTAGCTTTTTCCGGTAAAGTAAATTTAAAAATTAAATTATAATGATATTCTTGTAAAGCTTCTTTTATTTCTTCTAATAAAATTTGTTCAGCTCCAAATTTTTCAATAGCATATATATCTACTTCGGGTTCAATAATCGGAATTAATCCATAACTAGCAATTATTTTTCCTAATTCAAATTGTTGTTTCACAAGGGCTTTAATTCCTTCTTTATTAGGTTCATAAATTACACTTCGCATTTTTGTTCCAACAATTCCTTTTTCTAAACCTATTTTTAAATTTTCTTCAATATGGGGAATATCTTTTAATAATTTAACACCATCTTTTTCTTCAGCTAATCCTTTATCAATTTTTAAAAACGAAACTATCTTTTTTTCTACCCATAAATAATCAACAGTGTATCTATGATCTATTTTATTATTCATAGTATGTTCAAAAAGAATAACCGCTAATATTTTTGATGAATTAAAACTATCTGAAGTTATTATGCGCTTACGCATTTCATGAATTAAATTAAACATTTCTTCTTCGGTATTATAACTATTTTCCTCTATACCATAATTAGCTAAAGTTTTTTTACTACTTCCCCCACTTTGGTCTAAAGCAGCAATAAAACCATTTCGATTTTTTAATATTTCCAATTTTTCTTGCATTCTTATTCACCTAATATGATTATACCATAAAGTTAAATAACTGAAATAACATTTTCTTTTTTCTTTTAAATATGTTATACTATTTAAGTAATTGCTTGTGTGGCGGAATTGGTAGACGCGCTGGACTCAAAATCCAGTGGTAGCAATATCGTGTGGGTTCGAGTCCCACCACAAGCACCAGATTGATATAAAACTCGGACTTTGTAAATTATTTGCTAAGTTCGAGTTTTAATATTCAATAATTTATGATAAAATGATTTTAGTAATTAAGGGGGCAATATGAAAAAAGAATTAATTAAAACAGAAATAAATGTTAATAACAATAAAATAGGTATTTTAAGAATTGGTAACACCGACTATATATCGTTAACTGATTTAGCAAAGTATTCTAATCCTGAAAATCCTGCTAATGTTATAATACATTGGATGAGCAATAAAGGAACATTTGATTATATAGGATAATGGGAGCAATTAAATAATGAAGTTGGATATTCATCATTTACTTTAAGCCCCAAAAGATGGATTGATAGGACAAATGCGATAGGAATATATTCTAAAGGTGGAAAATACAGCATAGGAACATATGCTCATCCTGATATAGCATTTGAATTTGCAAGTTGGTTAAGCCCTACTTTTAAATTATATTTGATTAAAGAATTTGAAAGATTAAAAAAGAATGAAGCATATCATGAAAAAATTGAATGGCATGCAAATAGAGTTTTAGCTAAAACAAATTATTTAGTACATACAGATGCTATAAAAAATTATATTGTACCATTATTAACTGAAAAGCAAATACAATATGTATATGCAGAAGAGGCTGATGTATTAAATGTTGCTTTATTTGGAATGACAGCAAAAGAATGGAGAAAAGTTAATCCAGAATTGGCTAAAGAAGGAAATATTAGAGATTACACTGATTTAGTACATTTAGTCATATTAAACAATTTAGAAAACGTGCTTGATAAAAGTGCGTTTTTATATTATGATGAATATGTCAACTACCCCGCAACAAGATTATCGGGGCTTGATATGGTATCTATTTTCATATAGACATCTTAGCAAGATGAATTAAAATTCATATTGATACTTGCTAATTCAGTTCTATATAAAAATAAGTTTATATTCCGCGCAGCAAGACTGCGGGGCTTGAGACCCACAATTTAAGCCCTCAAAACTTCTAAATAATTTTAACAACAACTACCAAAACCTCATTTCTTTTGGTATCTTAATCGTTAAAATTATCTAATCCGTAATTCGACCTTAAATTGGTGTCAAGGAAACTTGCATAAAATAAAAAAGGGAACATTCAGTTTTTCCAATTTGAATGCCTACCCAATTAAAATTGATTAGACATTTAATTCAATAAAGAATTAAGTGTCATTTTTTTATTACTACTATCATAACGATAAGGAGAAATAAAATGATAGCAATGAGCTTTAGAA
>CANRAL010000037.1 GCA_947628585.1 uncultured Bacilli bacterium
GTTATCTTTAAATATATTTTTTAAATGCAATGATATATTATCAGTAGAACAATCAAAAACTTTAGACATTCCTTTTTGGGTAAGCCATAAAGTTTCATTTTTATAGATTGCATCAACAATTATATCGCCATCTTTATTTTTATATATTAATAAATTGTTTTGTTCTTCTAATTTTTTCATTTACTCATCCCCAATCTATAATTTTCTCATAAATGTAAAAACTTTTTTTTACAAATTTCTTTATTTATAAGGTTTTGTTAAAGTGTTTCCATAAATTATTTAACTTCTTCAAGTTTTTCTTGTTCTTTATTTTCTAATCTTTTCTTTTCTTTTTCAAGTTCTTTTAAACTTTTCTTTGGTGTTGGCATTTCTTCAGGCATCATTCCACCGATATCTTGAATAGCTTTTCGTACCTTTTTACCGACTTCGTAGTGAATAGACTTAGCATTATTCTCACCCTTTACATTATCTCGTATTAATCTTTGTTTTGTTTGATTTATCCTAAATAGATTAGCCACTAACTCATCTTCATTCATATTATCTAATATATCTTCTCTATAGCGTAATTTCTTTCTTTTAAAAATATCATCAGCTGTTTCACCATTATATAATCCTCTATAACCTGCATTATGAAATTCTGCCATATTTTTAACACCAGCAGCTGAAGCGACTTTTTGGAGCGTATAATTACCTTGCTTAGTTAACTTTCTTTGATAAAATCTTTTTTCATCATCTGATAAAGTTTCATATTCTTGTTCTGTAATTTCCTGCTTTCTTGTTTGAATGGCAAAGTAAGTTTGCCCTAAAGCAACAACCTCTTTACTTGGATCAGCATTTTGGACTATAAGATAACAGATATATCTAGACAATTTATAATCTTGTATGTTAACATTAGCATTATTGTTTCTCTTTGACAACTTGTTGACTTCAACGAGTTGTTCATCTACATTAAATCCAGAATTTTTACAGGCCGTTTTTGCTTTATTTAAAACTTTTAAAAAGTTGCGCCAATCACTATATTCTAATGCTTTTTGTAGTTCACGCGCATACCAATATTCATTTCCATAATCATCTAAATGTTTTATACTTTCAAAAATATTATCATTTAAAACTTTATTTACTATCTTGTTTTTAGATTTATTTACCATATAAGTCACTTCCTTTCATAAATTTTTTATCATATATCTTTCTTTTAACAAAATCAGTATATATTCATTCTGGAGTATAATCAAAAATATAAACAATTTATTCAATTAATTTCTTTTTAGATAACACATTAGTACTATAAAATTTTTCTGCCTTTTAAAAATTTCATTTTTAGTTGTGCGATATTTTCGTACAACTAACTTCCTTCACTTTCTAATTTCCTTTTTCAAACTTTTGCTATTTAGAACTTGCAATTGCGTTCTTATTTATCATTATACTAAATTTTTAATTAATATTCAGTATTCTTTTAATAAAAATTTTTTTATTTTCTTTTCTTAAATTATAATAATTTCATATAAAAAACAGGAATTTTTTCCTGTTTAATCTCTTTCTCTAAATGCTTTTATTATTTTTCCAGTTTTAGCATTAACATAATAATCATATTCATAATTTTTATAATTAAAATCTATTTCATATACATAAGCATCATATTTATATTCTAATTCATTACTTAAATCATAAATATCACTTTCTTTAATATTTAAACTATCTAAAACTATTTGTAAAGCTTTTCCCCCGGATATTAAATCTTCATCTTCTATTTTATCTGGAAAGTTATTAACATCAAAATTTTCATTTTCATCTTGAGAAAAACTATTATTAAATTTTAAATCTTCATATAACTTTTCATTATGTTCACTTTCTAAATAAAAGAAAGTACAAAGTATTCCTAAAATAACGATAATAATTCCTAAAATAATAATTATTAAATTACTTTTTTTCATAACTACCTCCAATTAATTTAAATCTTACCAATTTTATTAAAAGGATAAATTCTATAAATGGTTGTACCCTTAATATTTTCTTTTTTAAAAGGGCCTAATCTTCGACTATCTTTACTAATTTCTCGATTATCACCTAAAACAAAATATTCATCATCCTTTAAAGTTATTTCTTCATAATCACTAGTTTTTCCAAAAGCATAATTATCTTCAATAATCTCCCCATTAATATAAATATGATTATGATCAATTTTAATAGTTTCTCCTGGCAAACCATAGACTCTTTTAATTATTTTATCATCTTCATCTTCTTTTACAACAACTATATCATAACGATCAATTTTACCTAAACGATATAATAATAAAATTTGACCATCTTTTAAATTATTATCCATACTTTCACCATCTACTCGAACCGGAGTAATAATGAATGTTCGAACTAAAACAACAGCTAAAATAATTATTAAATAAGGATATATTTCTTTTATAAATTTTTTCATTTTTCCTCCAATAAAAATTAAGGAAAGAATTAATTTCTTTCCTTAACTTTATATTCCTTACGCATTTTCTTAATAAAGTTAAGTTTTGAACGTCTAACTTTACCTTTTTTAACAACTGTAATTTTATCAATTGTTGGAGCATTTACAGGGAAAATCCGAATTACACCAACTGTTCCACTTTTCTTACGAACAGAAACAGTTTGAGATACGCCATGACCCTTCTTGGCAATTACCAATCCTTCAAATGATTGAATTCTTTCTTTTTTTCCTTCTTTTACCCAAACATCAACTTTAACAGTGTCTCCGACACGAAATTCTGGAATATCATTACGTACATGTTTTGCATTAATCTTTTCAACAAGATTAGCCATTTACTTCATTCCTTTCTTTATTATATTATTACCTGTAATCATATATTTTTCAGCGGATTACATACTTTTTGGGGTCGATAAGATTATAACATAACTTATTTTTTGTTGCAACCATAAATTAATTAAACATTACCCTATTATATTCTTTTTACTTATCAAAAATTCAAATAAAGTTATTTTAACTTTAATAATTCATTTTTAAATAAAAGCCACTTATTTATAAAATCAGGAATTAAGGTAAAAACCATATTTTGTTTCGTAATAGGATGAATAAATTCTAAATGATAAGCCCATAGATGAATCGGTACTTGTTCCTTTAAACCATACCAATTATCCCCATATATGGGATGGTTTATATTAGCTAATTGTAATCTTATTTGATGATGTCTTCCCGTTATTAAATTAATTTTTAAAAGAGATATATTATCTTCGGCATTATATTTTATATTTTGATACTCTAATATACTTTCTTTACCATTTTTCTCATCAATAAAAGCTTTATATGTTTTTTCATCTTTACTAATTTTATTTATTAATTTTTCGTTATCTAATGTTTTTCCGTGAACAACTGCTAGATAATTTTTATGAAATTCATGGTTTTTAATCTCTTTACTTAATCTTTCCGCGGCTTTACTAGTTTTAGCAAAAACCATAATTCCTCCTACCGGGCGATCGAGACGATGAACTAAACCTAAATAAACGTTTCCTGGTTTTTGATATTTAACTTTTAAATATTGTTTTGTTAAAGTAAGTAAATCTATATCTTTACTACTATCTCTTTGAGCAGGAATATTGTAAGGCTTTTCTAAAACAATTAAATGATTATCTTCATATAAAATATTTAAATCAGTCATTACTTTCCCATCTTCCATAAATACCACATGGTAAAATTAAAGTACTGTTTTCCATTTCTATTCCTATTTCATCACTAGTAACTTTACCTAGATATTTTTTATTAATTGTTAAATTTAAAATATTTTCTAAAACTTTAGGACTTAATCCCGTAGTATATGAATTTATTAGAAAAAATAAAGGTTTATTACTTAAAACATCTATACATAAATTAATCAATTTATATAAACTTTTTTCAATATTCCATACTTCTTTATTTGCCCCTCTGCCAAAAGAAGGAGGATCCATAATAATAGCATCATATTTATGACCACGTCTAATTTCTCTTTCTACAAATTTTATACAATCATCAATGATAAAATGAACTTCTCTATCTTCCAAATGCGAACTTTTTACATTTTCTTTAGCCCAAGCAACCATTCCTTTAGATGAATCAACATGAACTACACTAGCTCCGGCTTTTAGACAAGCAATAGTGGCACCTCCCGTATAAGCAAATAAATTTAACACTTTGATATCGCGACCACTATTTTTTATTTTTTCCATCATATAATCCCAATTATATGCTTGTTCGGGAAAAATTCCTGTATGTTTAAAACCCATAAGTTTAATATTAAAAATTAAATCTTTATATTTTACTTGCCATTTATCCGGGATTTTATTTTTTATTTCCCAAGACCCACCACCAGTTTTACTTCTATGATATATGGCATCAGCTTTTTGATTTAAAAAATTATGATCACTCCATATTATTTGAGGATCCGGACGTGACAAAATAATATTACCCCATTTTTCTAATTTTTGACCTTCACTCATTTCTAATAATTTATAATCAGTCCAGGTATTAACAATTTTCATTAAATCACATCCCTTCCTTTATATTATAGCAATTTAAAAACTCTATTTCTAGAGTTTAAATAAATTACTTTTTTTCTTTGTAAATAAGGATATAACTATTAAGCTTATAATTAAAACAATTAAACTAATTATTGGTAAACTTATTCCGGTAGATGGGTTATCAGGTAGATTATCATCCATAGTTTCAGTATTTTCAACTTGATCTATATTAGAATCTGTACCAGAACTTTCAGTAGACTCTTCATCAGGAATTTCTTTTAATTCATCAATAAAACTCTTAATATTTAATTTATCTATATTAATTTTTATTTCTTCTATAAAATATAATTCCATCTGAATATCAACATCAACATTCAAATCAAAATCAAAATCATTAAAATCGCTACTTTCTGATCCACTAGACTGTTCTGCATAATTTACTTTTTTGGTTTTAGTTTCTATACCATTTTGTTCATAATTCAAATATTGCCAAGGCATGTTAATTACTATAAGAAAATTAAAAGTATCAGCAACATAATTAGATATAGTGTTTTCATCTTGTTTTAATTCCAATATTGAATCAATGAGACTAATAGCAAGTGCATTATCAGCTATTCCATATGATAATTCTAAATCTTCATCAACTTCATCTGCTTTAAAACTTAAAACCCCATCTTGATAGTTTACTACTCTTACATATTCTTCTTCCGTATCAGTGGAAGTCGTTTTTATAGTTATTGACTTATCATCATGCGTAATTTCAGTTGTCGATTTTTGATTACCTTCCGAATCATCATTGGTATAGCTTTCTTTTAATTTTTCAACAATTTGATCGAGGGTAATTTCCTCCGCTTTAACTAAACTACAAGGTACTAACAATAAACATAGTGTTAATATTATCCAAAATTTTTTCATAATTACTTCAACTCCTATTATTCTTAATTAATTATATCTTTAAATTCTTAATAGTGGCGTCCTCGGTCGGACTCAAACCGACGACTTATCCCTTAGGAGGGGATTACTCTATTCAACTGAGTTACGAGGACATATCACCATTTTAGCATATTTATCTTTGAATAGCTAAAAAGTTAATTACAAAGATAAATATAGCGCCAATTTCGATCGGTACTTTATATTTAGTTAATTCATATAAAGCTACCATTTTATCAACTGTAGAAACAATAAAACTTTCTTTACAATTTGGTAAAGTATGACAAATAGGAAACATATGCGATGCAATAATATTTTGTTGCATGCTATTTAATTGAAATTCTTTCATAGCATTTTCTAAAGCCCAATCTGCATGTTTATAAAAAGCAAATTTTTCCTTATTATCAAAAAAATCATGTAATAATGCAGCTCTCGTAACTTCTTTTAAATTTTTCATATGTAATTTTTTGCATAATAAATAAGTTATTCTCGCAACATGCAAAGAATGATCTAATCTTGATATTCCATGATGAATTACATATTTTAAATCAATAAAATTTTCATTAACTAATATATCACTAATAATTTCATTAAATTCTATTTCCCAATTCATTATTTTCATCTCACTTTGTTAATTATATCATTTTATTAATAATTATTCCATTTTTTCATTTTCAATTGACAATATTTGACAAGTTAAAACGATAATGTCCTATAATATTTTGCACAGTTAAGGCATCTTCTTCATAGTTATAATTTCCAGAATGATGAATTATGTAAGGTTGCCCTAATTTATTTCTTTTATCACTTATTATAGCTATATGATTAGCATATATAACAATATCTCCCCTTTGCCAATTGGAAATTACAGTAGGATCTATTGTTACTTTTTCACTATATTTATCTAAAAATACTTTGATATTTTTTACTCGACGAAAATCAATATTAGAATCAATATTGATAATATCATAATCCTGTTGATTTTCTTTTATATCGTTATCAATTAAAGTTTTAAAATCATAACCAGCTTCTTTTAAAGCATACCAAAATAAATCGGTACAAACACTATATTCATCCGTCGGATAGCCTCCTTCGTAATATTTGCTTTTATATTTAGGCTTTTGGTCAATAAATTTTTTAGCCCCTTCAAAAATATCTGTATAATCATCAATACCATCATTATCATAATCTATACTACTTTTAATTTCTTCAATATTAAAATATTTGGCATCATATATTTCCTCTTTTTTAAAATAAGTATTAAAAATGCCAATAAAAAATAAAAGTAAAATTAAGAAGAACACAATTAATTGACCATATTTTAAAATAAACTTCATTTTAGCCTCTTATTAATATTAGCACAAATATCATAAAAATAAAAGTAGGACATATAGTTAATTGGAGGACAAGCAGATGGGATTAAATGATGAAGAAGTTTTAAGAAATAGGAAAAAATATGGTAGTAATGTCATTACTAAAAAGAAAAAAAATACTTTTTTATCTTTACTTCTAGAATCTTTTGGCGACCCAATAATTAAAATATTATTAATAGCTTTAGCCATTAAGGTACTTCTTTTATTTAAAAGCTTTGACTGGTATGAAACTATTGGTATTTTAATTGCCATCTTTTTAGCGTCTTTTATTTCAACGTTATCAGAATATGGTAGTGAACAAGCTTTTAATCGGTTGCAAGAAGAAACTGATAAAATTAAATGTCGCGTTATTCGAAATAATAAATTAGTTGAAATTGTTATTAGTGAAATTGTTATGGGGGATTTGGTTGCTCTAGCTCAAGGTGATAAAATACCCGCGGATGGTTTTATCAAAAGTGGTTATATTTATGTTGATGAATCAGCTTTAAATGGCGAAACTAAAGAAATAAAAAAAGAAGAAGTAAAAGATAAAATAACAGACAATAATAAAGTCTATCGCGGAAGTGTAGTTTATTCGGGAAATGCTTATATGTTGGTAAATAAAATAGGAGACGAAACTATCTATGGAAAAATAAGTCAAGAATTACAAGAAAAAGTACCGGATAGTCCATTAAAATTAAAATTAAGAACATTAGCTAAAACAATTAGTAAAATTGGTTATGTTGGAGCTATTCTGGCTAGTTTATCCTATTTATTTTCGGTTTTAGTAATTGATAATAATTTTAATCCTATTTTAATCAAAGAAACAATTTCCAATTTTCCTTTAATTATGAATCATTTAATCTATGCTTTAACTCTCGCAGTTACAATAATTGTTGTCGCGGTACCAGAAGGATTACCTATGATGATTACTTTAGTTCTATCAAGTAATATGAAAAAAATGTTAAAAGATAATGTTTTAGTCCGTAAATTGGTGGGAATTGAAACCGCGGGTAGTTTAAATCTTTTATTAACGGATAAAACTGGTACTTTAACTAAGGGAATGTTAAAAGTAACTGGCATATACAATTATAATAATAAAAGATTTTTAAATATGAATGAAGTAAAAAGTTATCCTACCTTTTATAAATATCTTTATACCTCTTTAGTTTTTAATAATGATAGTAAATATAGTAATCAAAAAATTATTGGAGGAAATATTACTGACCGTGCTCTTTTAGAATTTTGTCCTTTAGATTCCAATATTAATTGGCAAATAAAAGAAAAAAAGCCTTTTAATAGTAATCAAAAATATAGTTATATTAAATTGGAAGATGATACTTTTTTTATTAAAGGGGCGGCCGAAAAAATTCTTGATAACTGTAAAAGCTATTTAGATGTAGATGGCAAAGTTAAATATCTTTTTAATAAAAATATTGTTAAAAGGAATATTAGTAATTTAACTAAAAAATCCAGTCGTATTATTGTTTTAGCTTATGGTAAGGATTTAGAACATTTAACTTTTTTAGGAATTGCTGAGATAAAAGATGAATTAAGGAGTGAAGCAAAAGGAACTTTAAATACAATTAATAATGCCGGAATTCAAACTATTATGATTACGGGAGATGCTAAAGAAACGGCAACAGCAATAGCTAAAGAAGTAGGATTATTAAAAAATAGTAATCAAAAAATATTAGATAGTATTGAATTTAACAACTTAAGTGATATGGAAATTAAAAAAATATTACCTAATATTATTGTTATTGCTCGAGCCTTACCTCAAGATAAAAGTCGTTTAGTTAGTATTGCTGAAGAATTAAATTTAGTAGTAGGTATGACAGGAGATGGGGTTAATGATGCTCCAGCCTTGAAAAAAGCTAATGTTGGTTTTGCTATGGGAAGTGGAACTGAAGTAGCTAAAGATGCAAGTGATATTGTTATTTTAGATAATAATATTAATTCTATTTGTAAAGCCATTAGTTATGGTAGAACTATTTTTAAAAGTATTAGACGATTTATAATTTATCAACTTACCGTTAATATGACTGCTTTAGTTTTATCAATTATTGGATCTTTTATTGGTGTTTCTACCCCTATTACCATTGTTCAAATGCTATGGCTTAATATGATTATGGATACTTTCGCGGGCTTAGCCTTCTCTTTTGAATCACCTTTAAAAGAATATATGGAAGAACAACCTAAGAAAAAAGAAGAAGCTATAATGAATAAATATATGTATAATCAAATCATAACTATGGGCTTATATAATGCTACCCTTTGTATATTATTTTTAAAATTACCATTAATAAAGAATTTAATTAGACCAAGTAGTAATAATATTTATTTAATGACAGCTTATTTTGCTATGTTTATCTTTTTAGGTATTTTTAATGCTTTTAATGCTCGTACCGAAAGAATAAATATTTTAGCCAATTTAAAAACAAATAAAATATTTTTAATAATTTTCTCCTTTATCTTTATAGTTCAAATATATATTATTTATTATGGTGGCGAAGTATTTAGAACCTTTGGTCTAACAAGTAAAGAATTTATTCTAGCCATATCCTTAGCTTTAACTGTCTTCCCTGTAGATATTTTCCGTAAAATTCTGTATAAAAAGAAAAATAAAACAATTAAAATATAAAAATAATATTTAAAATATGATAACATTATAAATACGAGGTGTTATCATGAAAAAGAAAACTTTAATTATAATTATTTTAGTAATACTTGCATTTATAGCAATTAGTATTTGGACTTTCATATTTTATCAACAACATAATATTAATAATAATACCATTAATAACAATGATACCCATAATGAAACTAATAATAATGAAACAACCAATAGTAATAATTATTTAACAACATATTTATGTCAAAATGAATATACGGGTTATGACGTTCTCTATTTTGATAAAGAAAAATGTCAAAACGAATATTTCAAAATAAAAGTAGAAAATCCTGATGCACATTTCTTTAACGAAGAACAATATGATTATACTGAATATGTTCTTTATGCCGATAATGGATTAAAATTATATAATAACTATACAAAAGATAGTATTAATATACCTCTTGATTATAAAGTATATAATTCATTTTATTTAAACGCAGATGATATAAATCATAATGTTGTAGGAATAATTTTAGAAAATAAGGAAAAATATTATAGCTATTATAATCTTGAAAAAAATATTTTTCTTTATGATAATAATAAATTTGAATCTATGCGTCCTATTAATAAAGACTATATTGAGGCCGCAACTAGTGGTGATTTGGGGCCTCTTACCAATAATACTTATGTAATTAAGGCTAACGAAGAAAAAGAAATAGGTAAAATATTAACAGGTTCATGTGGAAGTGGTATTATGGAAATTAATATCAATGGTGGAGATTATTTTGCCTATTCTAGTAATTGTGATATGGCAATATATGATGATATAACTTTTTATACAATAGATAATTTAACTACCCTAAATAAAGAACGAAAGTATTCTAATGAATATTTTATTGATAATAATGGTAATTTGAATATATTAGAAGAAAATACAATAAATATATATAATTCTAAAGGAACACTACTTAAAAAACAAAACTTTGATGATAAAATTTTAGCTATTTATAAAGGCTTTTATTTAGGTATAAGTAATAATACTTTATCTATCAAAGATTATCAAAATAATGTTATAAAAGAGTTAGGCTTATGGGATACTGATAATGAATTCAATCGAGGAATATCAGGACAATTTAATAATTATAAAATTACTTATGGTGATGATGATAAAGAATTGTATAATAAAGGCAAAGGATACTATTTTATAATTACGGCAAAAGATAAATTTTATGAATATTATTATAATCCTGATAATAATGAATTTTATAGTTGGGAATTTAATGATGTAATTGGTTCCTATTCAATAAGTTATGAAACTGAAAGAATCCAATTTTAATTCAAAACTTCAACGTGTTTGAAGTTTTTTTCTGTTTTAAGTTGATTTTTAAATAAATCTATAATATAATTATAATGCATTTTAAAAAAAATGCGCCCATAGCTCAATTGGATTAGAGCGCTAGACTACGGATCTAGAGGTTGGGGGTTCGAATCCCTTTGG
>CANRAL010000038.1 GCA_947628585.1 uncultured Bacilli bacterium
TATTTTTACTTTTTTACTTCTTTTTTAGGTTATTTTAATTTTTAAATCATTGGTGATTATATTGTTTAAATTAACAACTATTTCTTGTTCAGGACTTTCTAATTCATCTATTGTTATGGCTTTTACTTTGATTGTATATTCTTTATTATCTTCTAAGTCTATTAACTCTTTTTCAACACTTATTTCATTACTTTCTTCACATACATATTCTTCATTTTCTTTCGCATAACAATATTTACTAATATTTTCGACACCATTTATTACATCTACTCTAATCTTAGCTTTCTTCCATCCTATTAACTCTTCACTTACTTCTATTACTGGATTACTCAATAAGGTTCTTATATTTATTTCATATGGTATTGATTCTACTCCTGCACTATCTTCTACTTTTACCATTACATTATATACTGATCCTTTGGTTAATCCTTCAAATGTATAAATATCACTTAATTCGCTACTTTCTACTTCTATCCAATTATTTCCCCCATCTTTACTATACTTATATTTTACTATTTCATTATCTCCGGGGATACCAGTTGCTTTTATCGTTATGGAATCATCTGTTGCAGTTACTATTGCTGTTACTTTTGGTTCATTATACCCATCTGTCATTACTTCTAAACTATATTCGTTTGATTTTCTTCCTTCACTATCTATCGCTCTTACTCTTACTTCATATTTTTGATTTTTTTCTATTCCATTTATAGTTACTTCTTTTCCACATTCTTGATATGCACTTATTACTTTTCCTTCTTCATCTCTTACTTCGTATTCATATCCTACTATTTCATTCGTTCCTTTTTTCCCTATTATTTCTAAAGTTACACTATCTTCATTTTCTTTTACATTTACTAGTGTTACCATTGGTAACTCATATTCTTCTGTTCTTATTGTATTTACATAATCTGTTGAATACTTTTCATTTTCATCTTTTACTTTTATTCTTACTTTATAATCACTTGAATCTTTTAATCCTTTAAAGGTATGACTTTTTTCCGTACTTTCTATCCATGTTTTTCCATCATCTATACTATAGTAATATGTTGTTACTGCTCCATCCCTTCCTTGGGCTTCTACTTCCAAACTTATTTCATTTAATGTTACACTATAATTAACATTTTTTATTAATGGGATTAAATATTCATCGGTTGTTGCTTCCGTTCTATATATATTACTTCTTATTCCCTTTTTATCTATTACATAACTATATATTATATAAGTATGGTCCTCTAGCAAGTCTAAAAAATCATGGCTTGTATCATTTGTTTCATATATGTCACTATCTTCTATTCCATTTGCTGCCATTTCCCGATATATTACTTCTTCATTTTCTTTTTCTATTCCATAATAATATTTGGCTATCTTTTCGCTTCCTACTATTACATTTGGTGTCATATTTATATGATCTAATCCCGTTTCTATTTCACTACTATCTATTCTTGGTGGAATATAATCGGTTACTTTATCTTCAGTTACAATTATTTTAGCACTAAATGTTCTTCCTGTATTTTCATTTTGATTACTTTCCAAATTAACTAATGTTACACTTACTTCCCATTCATCTGTCTTCAAAGGTTTTGCTTCTATTTCATAATCACTTACTATCAAGATGGCATTTTGTTTTGTTGTTATATCCCATCCTTTTTCTACTCTTTTTAATCCATCTATATTTTTTATGGCATTACCACTTGGATCTTTTACGTTTAACACTAATTCAGCTTCTTCGGTTTTCGTTGTATATACAAAATCATTATCTTCTATTATTATAAAGATATTATATCTAGCTTTAGCTTCATTAGTAGCATCATTGGCTCTTAATGTTGCCGTTACCTTAGTACTATCACTTAAATCTTCTCCATCTTTGGCAAAGTTTTTTTCACTAGCTTCGATTAACAAATCCTTTTCTACATTAAACGTTAATGTATCTACAGTTCCACTTGTAGCGCCTATATTAGCTGTTCCTACTTCTCCCAACCGACTTTGTAAATATGCATAAGCAGCTCCTATTACAACTAATAACATTACCAATATTCCTATCATTAATATTACTGTTCTTTTTCTTTCCTTCATCAGGCAGGAACTCCTTTCATTATCTTACTAACTTTCATTATATCAAATTATTTACTTTAAAACAATAAAATTTTTCCATGAAAAAAAGCCGATTAATTCGACCTTTTTTTGTTAGTTTAAAGCGTCTTTTAATTTGCTTCCAGCTTTAAATGATGCAACTGTTTTTGCAGGAATTTTTAAAGGTGCTTTAGTTAAAGGATTGATACCTTCTCTAGCAGCTCTTTTCTTAGCGCTGAAAGTTCCGAAACCAACTAATGAAACTTTACCATTTTTCTTTAAACCAGTCATAATTCCGTTTAAAGTAGCGTCTAAAGCACGACTAGCATCAGCTTTAGTTAATCCAGCTTCTTTAGCAATCATTTCAACTAATTCAGTTTTACTCATTTTCTTACCTCCTGTTTGTTTTTTTGCAGGACGATTGTCCTTACATATTAAGAGTAGCAAAGTTTTTAATTAAAATCAATAAAAATGCGTAATTTCTTGAAAATATGACAAATAATTTACTTTTTTAACAATTTATTTGACTTAAATTTGACATATTTTTGTTTAATTTTGGTAATATACTATGAAAAAAACGATTGCTAAAAAACAATCGCTATTAATGTATTTGAACCTTTATTTACTATTTTGGTAACTGTATCTCGCAGTTTATATCTTGTAACCTCAGGCATCATACTAAGTTTAGCTTGAATACCTTCTTGAACAATAACCTCCAAGCTACGACCAAAAATTTCACTTTTCCATATACTTGAGGCATCAGTTTCGTAATCTTTCATAAGATGATTTATTAGTTCCTTAGATTGAATTTCACTACCAATGATTGGTTCAAATGTCGATTCAACATCAACTTTTACTAAATGAATGCTAGAAGCCACCGCTTTTAATTTAACACCATATCTATTACCTTGTTTAACTAACTCCGGTGTTTCTAGTTTCAATTCATTTATTGTAGGGTATACGATGCCATAACCTGTACTTTTAGCCATTTTTAAGGCTGATTTAATATTATCTAATTCCTCTTTACTTTCTTGATAAGTAGCAAATATTTTTAATAATCCAGCTTTCGTAGTAGCCGTATCTCCAATCATTGATTTTAAAGTCTCATTGTATAATTCCAGAGAACTTTCCAAATTTAGAGTTACTATTCCCGTAGCCGCATCCAAATCACTAATATAAGCTTTATTTATATATTCCGAATCATTAAAATGTTCTAAAATAAAATCAATATCTTTTAGTTTGTCGACACTAACGATACTTTCTTTAATTTTTTCCAAATAATGATTTTTTATCATATGAGTATTAGGTAGTACGTGTACCCATTCGGGAATATTAACTTTGATATCAAGAACTGGGAATTCATAAAGTGCCGTTTTTAAAATTTCCATAATTTCTTTTTCATTCATTAACTCGGCACTTATCGGAAGTACAGGCACATCGTAATCGTCGCTTAATTTATCGGCTAAAGACCTAGTCTCTGAATTCGTAGGATGAATGCTATTCAATATAACTATAAACGGTTTGCCAATTTCTTTTAATTCACGTATAACTTTTTCTTCGGCTTCTAAATAAGATTCTCTTTTTATTTCGCCGAAAGAACCATCAGTAGTGACGACAATCCCAATTGTTGAATGATCTCTTATAACCTTTTGGGTTCCTATTTCTGCAGCTTCAACAAAAGGAATCGCATCTTCAAACCAAGGACTTTTAACCATCCTTGGATTTCCATCTTCATCCTCAAAACCGGTAGCATCGGGAATAACATAACCAACACAATCAACTAATTTTATATTAGTCGAAAATTCGTTTATTTTAATTGTTGCCCCATTACTAGGGACAAATTTTGGTTCCGTTGTCATTATGGTTTTCCCTTGTGCACTTTGAGGAATTTCATCAAGACAATGCTTCTTTTCATATTCATCAGTAATATTTGGAACAACTAGATTTTCGATAAATCTTTTTATAAAAGTTGACTTACCTGTTCGAACAGCTCCAACTACCCCAAGATAGATTTCACCATTACCTCTTTTTGAAATTGAAGATAAAATTTGTTCTTTTTCCATAAAATCCACCATCTTTCGCTTTCTAATTAAAGCTTATGAAAGATAATTTCATTATATGCTAGTAATTTTTTCCGGATCTACTCTAGGTATAAACCAACACCTATTTGGATCAATTTTTTTAAATTCTCGATCGAATTTTGTTTGCATGCTTTCCCACCCTTTTCTTTCTTTTTTTAATTTTTCTTTAATTAAACTGTTCTATCTACTTTAATAAATACGCCATCCATATCGTCATAATGATCCCAAACAGATTGAGCAAAATTAATTACTCGTCCCATACCAGCATAACTGATATTATAATTTTGAGATTGACTTAAGGATACTTTATCAACTGCATGTTCATATGCTCCATAAATAGTACCAATGGATCCAACTGTACCACTTACAGAGGCATTAACAGAAGTAAAACATTGTAAATCTTTAATATCATCATCAACGATATTCATAGATATTCCATAACCATTAGTCTTTTGGACCATATTAGTACCACCTGGTTTATAACCAATAGTATGGGCTACTCCACTACTTAGCATATAATATTGGGTGCCTCCAACTGAATTACTATCATAACCCATATTATCAAAACGTAAAGCAATAACATCATAAGAAGTTACCGCGGGAATATACTTCCATTGTAAATCAAGAGTTACAGCATAATTTACCGTTCCGGTATAAGGAATTGCGGTAACTTTTATTTTTTTATAAGTAGTTTCCCAGAATGCATCACTTAACGGCGAAATACTATCTGGATACTTTTTATCCTTATAAATAGCTTCATTAGAAACAGCTTTACTAACATCTAAAGTTAAATAGGCATTATATTGTTCTTCCGATAAAGAATCTAAATAAAACTCAGGCATATACTCTAATAATTCTTCTCTAGTTGCCGCCTTAACTCCAGTTACTAATAAAAACATGCAACCAATTAAAGAAAAGATTTTTAAATACTTCATACTGCCTCCTCCTTTCTTCCTCTTCATAATACAATATTTGGTAATTTTTACCAAGGAAAGATATAGAGAATTTTTATCTCTCGCTTAAAGAACTAATTAAAAGCCTTTTTATAAATAGCAATTATCTCCTCATAAATTTCTAAATAATCTGCACAATCACCATTCATACAATTTAACTCATCACTATTTTTCATGTATGTGTAATGTTTAAAATTAATTTTTTCATTTTCATTAAATTCAATCATATCTTTATTGTAGTAATAACTGTAATAAATAACTCCATCTTTGGTATCGATACTATAAAACATTTTTTCTAAATCAAGATCAAAATATAAGCGATATTTTTTAAAATCTTTATAGAAAATATTCGCTGCATCTATTTTCTTATAACCTTGATTATCTAAATAATAAGAATCAATTTTAATACTATTATTATTTTCAATTTTATCTTTAACATTTGCTTTATTATTGTAAAAGAATTTATCACTGGCGATCTTTTTCTTTAAACCTAATTTTATTTCATATGTTGTTATAGAATTATCTTTATTTAAATTTTCTATTTCTAAATATAAATTATTATTTAATTGTTTAGCTAAATATCTAGTTAACCTATAACCAATTAAATCTTTATATTGAATATCCTCCAAATTATTAGATTCATAAAAATAAATTTTATCATTATTATCCATAGTGTATAATTTAATTTTTTGACTAATAATATCTTTATCATTATTTTCATATTTTATATTATTTATAGTTATAACTAAATCCGATTTACTTCTAGCGTAATAACCGGCATCGAAAGTAATAATATTATCATCACTAACTATTTCATACATAGCTAACGTATCAAAAGTATTAAGAAAATATATTAAAAGTAAAATAAATAATATTGTAAATATAGTTTGATGCCAATAGTTTTTAATAAATTCAATACAAAGTTTATAGAAAAATTTTAATCTTCCTTTAGGAGTTTTATCATCTAAAAAGTAAGAAACATTAACTTTAAATACTCTAGCCATATCTTTTAAAGAACCATAACTTGGAGAACTATTACCATTCTCCCATTTAGAAATAGTTTTATTAGATACATAGACTGCTTTAGCTAAAGCATCTTGAGTCATATTATTTTCTTTTCTTAATTTATATATTTTATAACCCATATTTTCGACTATATCTTCATTATTAGTCTTTTCTATTTTCCTCACTTTACTATCACCAATAAAATTCTATCATAGGAATTTAAATTTTTAAAAGCATTTATTTTAAATTTTTGCCTAAAATTAGGGAATTTTTACTAATTGTAAACTTTTATAATTTATAATTGTTTAAATATATATTTATTAATATATAAAAAAATAATGTTGAAAAATATTTAAAACATTTTATCAACATTATTCGGAACTTTATCATTTATTATTTTAGAAACTATTTTATCACTTTGTTCTTTAGTAACTTTCTTTCCCGTCATTTTACTTAAAGTATCTATTACTTCTCTTAAAGTTTTTTCATCTTTCATATTACCATTTTGTAATTTATTAGCTAAAGATAAAATAGTGTTTTTATCTACTTTAGTTTTCTTTTCGACTTTTTTAAAAAAATCATCTCCAAATGTCATTAAAAGATCCTCCTAAAATAATATATGTCTAATTAATTATTTTAGTTAATCATCATTTTTATTTTTAAATTGTAATATTATAGGAGTACCCATTAAATCAACATTTTCTCTTATTTTATTTTCTAAATATCTTTTATAACTAAAATGAACTAAATTTTTATTATTAACTTGAAAAGTTATTTTTGGAGGTTTATTAGCCGTTTCCCTTACAAAATAAATTTTTAATCTTTTTCCTTTATAAGAAGGTGGTTCATGTAAACTTACAGCTTCCATAATTATATCATTTAAAACCGAAGTTTTAATTTCTTTTTGCCAGTTTTCATAAGCGGTTATAACTAAAGGCATCAAAGTATTAATTCTTTTTTTAGTTTTAGCACTTAAAAAAGCTACATTAACATAGGGTAAAAATTGGAATTCATTTTTAATTAATAATTTCCATTTTTTAATTTCCATATCAGGATTTTTTACTGTATCCCATTTGTTAACAGCGATAACTAAGGCTTTTCCTGCTTCTAAGCAATATTGGGCAATATGTTTATCATGTTCAATAATTCCCGTGGAAGCATCTATAATTATTACACAAACATCACTACGATCAATAGCTTTCAAACTCCGAATTAAAGAATATCTTTCAATATTTTCGTAAACTTTCCCTTTTTTACGCATTCCCGCGGTATCAATTACAGTATAATCTTTACCATTATATTTAAATTTAGTATCTACAGCATCTCTAGTTGTACCAGCAACAGAACTTACTATTGTTCTTTCTTCATTTAATAAAGCATTTATTAAACTACTTTTACCGACATTAGGTCGACCCACCAAACAAAATTTCAAACTATCGTCTTCATCGAGAGTTTTTTCTTCCATATCGGTAGTTATTAAATTAAGTAATTCTTTAAAGCCAAGATTATGTTCGGCACTAACTGGTAAAACAGTTTCAAATCCTAATTCATAAAAATTATAAATATTATTTTTTCTTTCTTCATTATCAATTTTATTAACAACTACAATTACTGGCTTTTTTGATCTATGGAGTAAATCACGAATATGTAAATCAGCAGCATCAATATCCCCTAAACCATCAACTATAAATAATATAATGTCAGCCTCATCAATTGCTAATTCCGCTTGAGCAATAATATCTTTATCAAAATCATCATTACCTAATAATATTCCGCCTGTATCAATTAAAGAAAAAGTTTTATTTTGATAAGTAACTTTTCCATAAATTCGATCTCTAGTAACTCCTGGAGTATCTAAAATAATCGCTTTTTTTTCTTTAATTAAGCGATTAAATATACTACTTTTACCAACATTAGGTTTACCAATTAAACAAACAGTTTCCATTAGCAAGTCTCTCCATTACTAACTAAACACACTTTAGCATGCAAACGATTATTTTGGCGATATACTGTTACAACATCATTTGTCATTTCTTCACCAGTTACTTCATTGATAAATTTATTATCTTTATCACGAGATTCTAATAAATTTAAATCTTGTAATTCTTTAACGGTAAATACTTTGCAACGATCATAATTAGTACTTTCAGTACTATTAATTTTAGCACAATCTGCACTATTTAATAGTTTACTATCTTTTTGAACATAGTTAATGGCTGCTGTTTTAATATTATTAACCCTATCTTCTAATATATTTTCTTTACTAGATAAAAAGGCGTTAATAATACTATAAGAAGCTATTACCATAACAATAGCTAAAATAGCAATAACTGCAAGTAATTCTACTAACGTAAATGCTTTTTTATTCATTTTTTTCACCTATTTTTTTCTTAATTATATCTAATACTTCACTTCTTCCCTTTTTAGTTATTGTGGAAAAAGTTACTACTTCTTCTATAGAACATTTTAATGTTTCTTTAAATAATTTATTTTGTTTTTCTCGACCATTTTTACCAATTTTATCATATTTAGTAGCAATAATGGTAATATCTAAATTATAATATTTTAAAAAATCATACATCAATAAATCATCTTCAGTTGGTTTATGCCGATAATCAATAAGTAAAAAAACATGTTTTAAATTTGATCGATTTTTTAAATATTCTTCTATCATTAAACCAAATTTTCTTTGTCTTTCATTACTTACTTGAGCGTATCCATATCCTGGCACATCAACTAAGTAAAAAGAATTATTGACTAAATAAAAATTTAAGGTTTGCGTTTTGCCGGGTTTACTACTTGTTCGTGCAAAATTTTTTCTTTCAATTAGAGTATTAATAAAACTACTCTTTCCGACATTACTTCTACCAACCAATAAAAATTCAGGTTTTTCATCATTTGGATATTGACTTTGGCGTACAGCAATTATTGGTTCACTAACACTATTAATTTCCATTTTTTCCACCTCTTAAATTATATATTAAATTATTAAAAAAAGCAAATTAGCCCTGAAAAATTTTAAAAACAAAAAAAACAAGAAAATTGTCAATTTATTTCTTGTTTTGTCGAAAGACTTGATTTTGCTTATTTTTCTCTTATAATAAAGTCTTTGTTACTTGGTTAGTAGCACCTACCAAAATTTATCCGAGTAGTTTTCTTAGGGGGTTTTATACTCGCAAAGTTAAATGAAAGGTTAGGTGATGGCAATGAAACGAGAAAATATTCTCTTAGTAATTATAATCTTATTAATTGTTATTATTTTACATTTAATATAGAAAACAGATGCTAGCCAATTGGCGTAGCATCTACAAACCGTAGGTGTTACCTAACCGGTAACATACTTATAGTATACTTTTTTGTTTTTTCTTTGTCAACTACCCCGCAACAAGATGTTAATCCTTTTTTAAAATTTCACCATATCATTATTAGAAATTTCACTAAACTTATGTTGTATAATATCTCTTTGGAAAGGAGATATTTTTTGTATGCATAATAAAGAGTATGCATTAAAACTTGTTCAAAATAAGATTAATGGAAATAATAATTATTCTTATTCTCAAATTGCTTCTTTAACTGGATTTAGTAAAAGACAACTATTAAATTTTTCTAAACTGCTAAATGAAAAGGATATTGATTCTATTTTAGTTCATGGTTTAACTAATAAACCTTCAAACAATTCTCCAACCACAAAGGAAATTGATTTCATTAA
>CANRAL010000039.1 GCA_947628585.1 uncultured Bacilli bacterium
AATATAAAATAAATTTTGTTCAAGTTTCATGACTATGTGTGCCTTGAACGAAGTGAAAGGAATGTGTGGTTTTTATGACTATTGTTTTTAAGATTAGTGAAAATTTAAAAAATAAACTTATTAAATATTATGAACCATTAAAAAAAGAAAAAACACCACCCTATGCTATTTTTCAAGCTTTAGAGGGTGATACTACTATTACCTTATATGAAAGTGGAAAAGTTATGTTTCAAGGTATAAGTGCCGATGTTGATGCTGCCATTTGGATTGATTTTGAAAAAAAACTAAATAATCGCAATATTGATATAAATGGTAAAGAAAAAAAGATAGATAAAGAAAAGAAAAATTTAAATTTAAATAATTATAATACTTTAGGTTCAGATGAAGTAGGAACAGGAGACTATTTTGGACCAATTATTGTAACTGCTACCTATGTAGAAAAAAAAGATTATGATTTTTTAAAAGAATTAAAGGTAGGAGATTCCAAAAATATAACGGATGAAAGAATAAAAGAAATTGCTCCTTTAATTATGCAAAGATTATCCTACTCTACTATCAAATTAGATAATGAAACTTATAATAATAACTATCAAGATAATTTAAATATGAATAAAATTAAGGCACTCTTACATAATAAAGCCTTACTTAGTATGTTAGATAAAAATATAAAACCAGAACAAATAGTTGTTGATCAGTTTGTATATCCTAAAAAATATTATGAACATTTAAAAGATACTTCGCGAATTGTCAAAAATATATTTTTTACGCCCAAAGCAGAGGATCAATGTTATGCTGTTGCTTGCAGCTCTATTATCAGTCGCTATATCTTTTTAAAAGAAATGGCTACTATTTCTAAAGAAGTTGGCATTCTTATTCCTAAAGGGGCAGGAACTAAGGTTGATGAAATAGCTCAAAAGATTTATCAAGATAAAGGAATAGATTATTTAAAAAAAATTGCTAAATTAAATTTTAAAAATACACAAAAAATTATAAATTAAGGAAATTTTAGACCAATGTTATAACTCTAAAATTTCTTTTTTCATACAATAAAAAGAAAGGAAAAATAATGGAAAATATAACTATAGGTCAAATAATTACTTTAATTACACTTCTTGTTACTTTAATTGGGGGTATAACTACTTTAGTAACTTTTAGTCGAAAATTTATTAAAAAAATTTTAAATCCCATTAATGAAAAAATAAATGATTTCCAAGAAAAGGCTTCCCAAAGTCGAAATAATATGGAAATAGAATTAATAAAGGTTATTTTAGCAAACTTTATTAATGATGTCGAAAATGGAATTAATAAAAGTCCTATTCAAAAACAAAATGCTTTTGAATTATATGATCGTTATATTGCCTTAGGAGGTAATTCTTATATTCATGAAAACTGGAAAAAATTAATTAAAGAAAATAAAATATAAAAAAAGACTATTTCTAGTCTTAAGCAATATTTACAATTTTAATATTATAACCACCATTTGGGCTTTCAACATTAACAACATCACCTTTTTTATGTTTAAGTAAGGCAATACCTAATGGTGATTCATTGGAAATCTTATTATCAAATGGATCAGCTTCCATAGATCCAACAATTTTATATTCTTCTTTTTCACCATCATCGTAACTAATGGTAACTAAAGAACCTAAATTGACAATTGATTTATCAGCATTATCAATGATTTCACAATGTTCTAATTTATATTCTAATTCCGCGATTTTAGCTTCAATAATGGCTTGTTCATTACGAGCTGCATCATAATCGGCATTTTCTGATAAATCTCCCAATGCTCTTGCTTCTTTTAATGCTTTTATTACTTCTGGTCTTCTGACCGTTTTTAATTCATTTAATTCCGTTTCAGCTTGTAAATAACCTTCAGCAGTTAAAACAAAACTATTTTCTTTTTTCATTTTCTTCTTGTTAACTCTCCTTCTATATTCAAGTACTAATATTACAACAATTTATTTTTTTTGTCAATAAGTACTTGCAAATGAAAAATCCACTCTAAAGTGTCTTATTTATGTATTATATGTTAATTTCTTAAAAATAATACAAAAGAATTGTACTATAAATTAATTTTTCTGTCAAATTATTTTAAATCATACACTTTTAGGCGCATCATATCATATTTTTCTAATTTTTGATTAACTTTCATATAACAAATCATTTGAGGATGACGAGCTATATCTAATTTTTCGCCATTTTCATCGATAATCTCGGTAACTATATAATTAAAAGTTTCATGGTTAGGTCCAAAGAATTGAACTTCATCCCCTACTTTAAAATAATTTCTTTGTTCTAATTTAACCAAATTATCTTTTTCATCATAGTCTAAGACTAATCCTAAGAAATCTTTATTTGATACTTCATCCCGACCTAAAAAATATTGTTCTTTTTCGCCGGGCAACTTATTATAAAATTGTGGAGTAGAATCTCGATTAGCACACCGATTTAAAACATTCAAATAATATTCTTCTTCCTTTTTAGTTAAGGTATTATTTAATATTTTATCAATTAAACGACGATAAACAATAATAACCGTTGCTACATAATAAATAGAACGCATTCTCCCTTCAATTTTAAAAGAATTTATGCCAATATCCATCATATCTTTTAAATAACTTACCATATTTAAATCTTTAGGAGTTATTAATAAATCGGTTTTTCCTTCAATAGGAAAATTCCATCGACAAATTTGAGCACAGCCTCCCCTATTAGCATCTCTACCTGTCACATAATTTGATAGAACACATTTTCCCGAAAAGGATGTACACATAGCGCCATGGATAAAGGCTTCTAAATCTAAACCCGTTGTTTTCTTAATTTTTAGAATATTTTCCCGACTACATTCGCGAGCTAATACAATTCTTTTAACTCCCAAATTTTGCCAAAACTTGGCACTTTGACTATTTAAGACGCTAGCTTGAGTCGATAAATGAACTTCTAAAGAAATATTTTTTTCTTTAACTAATTTAATAACACTTATATCGCTAGCTATTATGGCATCAACGTGAAAATCAGCAAGTTTTTGCAAATACTCTTCTAAGTTTAAATAATCTTCATCATGAAAGACAATATTAACTGCAACATAAACCTTTTTTCCTAAATTATGGGCTAAATTAACCGTATCTTTTATTTCCTCTAATGAAAAATTTTGCGCATTAGCTCTTAAACTAAAATCTTGGCCCCCGAGATAAATGGCATCAGCCCCATAATGAAAAGCAAAAAAAACATTTTCCATTTTCCCAACTGGAGCTAGCAATTCAATCATTATGGTCATCTCCTTTTATCTTATATATTGTTTTTTGATTTAATAAATAAGAAAATGTGGTAATATTCTTTAAATCATCGTTTAAAACTTTTAATAACTCATCCTTTTTTAAAAAAACAGGATTATAAAAATCATATAATACATTATCTAACTTTTGATAATCATTTAAATAATAATTTTGAGCTGTATAAAAACAGGTACCATAATCATTTTCTACAATATGAAAATATTTATCTTTTAAATTAGTTTCTAAATCTTTATTAATATTTTCCCCATAATGTTTATTATAATTAGTAAGTAGTTTTCTTCTAGAATACATTAAAGGAATATTACCAAAAGTAAATAAAACCATTTTTTTCTTAGTATTAGTTAAAATATTTATAATTTCTTCATAACTTAAATCACTAGAAATCATTGCACTATCAACGTAATCTAAATAGTAATTTAAAGATCTATAACTATTACCTAAATGATTTAATAAAAGAATTTTAGTTATGCTTAAATTTTTTACTATTTCTAAAATACCTAAATCATCAAATATTATCCCCTTAATATGGCTATTTAATAATATATCCTTTAATTTTTCTAAATCTTCATCGGTTAAAATACGATTAATTAAAACAAAATCAGTAATTTCTTCAATATTAAATTCGTACTCATAACCAACACAAAAAGATTTAAGAGGATAAACTAAAACAATATTATTTATTTTTCTTAAATCATTTATATAATTAGGATTAGTTACAACAACTAATTTTTTTCTACTTTCTTTACACTTACTGATAAGCCATCACCTATATCATAAAATTTAGTATCAAATTCCGGATTTTCTTTTAAATAAGTAATATATCCTTCAATTTTTTCAACTAAACTTTTTAAATTACCTTTATCTAATTTACTAGAATTACCAACATAACCATGAAAGTTAATATTGTCGGTTATAATTGTACCTGAATCATTTAAAAAATGTTTATATTTTTCAAAAAATTTAGTATATTGCCCTTTTGCTGCATCAATAAAAATCAAATCATATTTTAAATCTTCACTTAAATTAAGTTCTAAAGCATCTTGATAGACAACATTAATTTTCTTTTCCATTCCGCATTTTTTGACATTTTTTAAACATTCCATATATCTTACTTCATCTCTTTCAATAGTTGTAACAACTGCATCGGGAGTACTGGAAGCCATAAGAATTGCCGAATAGCCAATTGCACTACCTAGTTCTAAAATATTTTTAATATTATGCTCCTTTATGTATTTCATTATAAAGGCAATTGATTTTTTTTCTATAATAGGAACATTATTATCAATTGCATATTGTTCCATATCTAATATATTTTGTTTCATTATTACTCCTAACTAAAATTCTTTTTATAATTTAAAAATTCTTCATAATTATCTGTAAAATAAATTATTCCTGTTTTAATATCGGCGAAAAAGTAAGTATAATCTGTATCCGCGGGATTTAAACTAGCTTTAAGACTATTTAAACTAGGACTACAAATAGGACCTATTGGTAAACCTATAACTACATTACTTCGGGTATTATAGGGATTTACATTATTAATATCCGCGATAGTTAAAGTTTCTTTTAAATCTTTTTTAGCACCATAATAAGTAGTTACATCCATTCCTAAATTCATTTTTAAATTTAATCTTTTATATATTACTTGACTTACTTTAGACCGATCAATATCCGTTATAGCTTCTTTTTCCACAATTGATGAAATGGTTAGTAAATCATGAATACTTAAATCTTTTTCCGTTATTTGCGCCTTTAAATCATTTAATTTAGCTCCCATTTGATCTAACATTTTTTCAATAATAGAAGTAAATTCCGTATCCTTATAAAATTCATAAGTATCGGGATATAAATAACCTTCTAAAGCATAATAAATATCTTCATTTAAAATACTTTCATCTAAAAACCAATATTTATTTATTAAAGAACGTAAATAATCTTTATCATTTATCTTTTTTAATAATTCTTCTTTATCCCAATTATAAGTACTTGCAATAGTCGTAATATATTCTTCTAATCTTTTTCCTTCCACAAAAGTAATACTTAAAGTATTATTAGAGGTACTACAATTATGAAATAAATTTAATATTTCTTGAGTACTCATACTTTTATTTAACGTATATATACTTGCTTTTATATTTATTTTATTTAATTTTACATAAATTAAACTAGCCATTTTACTTTTTATTAAACCAGCATCATATAAATCATTAATTACTTTTTTAGAGCTTGTTCCCTTTTCAATAGTGAAATCTATAGGTGTCGAATCATTACTTACTTTATTTAAACTAGTAAAATACCAAGCAAATGTAGCTCCAATACTAATTAATAAAATAATTACTCCAATAATTACTCCTTTTTTCATACTATTCCCCTTTTTGTGTTCTTTTAGTTATTTGTTCTAATAAATCATCAAGCATTTCTAATTTCTTATCATCTAATACTGGTTTTATTTCTACTTCATCATCATCTTTAGTAACTAATAACCCAGCATATACAATTATATCTCCTAATTCATTTTTTTCATTTTCGGTATAAAGAATATAGGAACCATTATCATCTTTAGTATCCACTTTTAATAAAATATCATATTTTTTCTTTTTACCATCAATAATCATTTCTAATTTTTTATTCATAATTCTTTCCTTTTAAATAATTTTCTAAGATGATACTCGCCGCGACAGCATCAATAACTTTCTTTTCTTTAATATGTTTATTACCCGTTGCCTTTAAAATATTGAAAGCCTCAGTGGTAGACAATCTTTCATCAACTAAAGCTACTTTAATCGGTAATTTTTCTAGTATTTTTTTAAAATCTAAACTTCTTTGTGCCGCTAAACCTAAAGAATTATTCATATTTTTAGGCAATCCTAAAGCAATATGGGTAATATTATATTCGGTAATTAATTTTTCAATAATCGGAATTAATTCCTTATAATTACCTTCTTGAAATTCTACAACTTTTAAAGGTGTAGCTAAAATATTAGTTTTATCACTAACCGCAATTCCTAATGTTTTAGTACCTAAATCTAAACCTAATACTCTCATTTAACGCCCCAAATAAGAATTAATTAAAGCCATTAATATTTCACTGCGATCAAATTTTTTTATTTTAAGACGAGCATTATTATAAGATGTTATGTATTTATCATCACCCGTCAAAAAATAACCAACTAATTGATTAGTGACATTATAGCCTTTTTCTTCTATGGCTGTAATAATTTCATTTAAATTAATTAATATTAATTCTTGTCTTAATTCTTTGACATCAAAAATACTTGTTTTATCCACACTGTCCTCCACGGATATAATTGTACCAAATATTTAATAGTTTTACAAGATTAACCCCATTTCAGTCATTTTTAGTTTTAGTTAAAGAAATATTATCGATATGATTAAAAACTAAAGATTCATACGTAGTATATAATTTATCTTGACGATGATTTTCAAATATTTCTTTAAATTTTTGATCTTGCGTTAATTCATAATAAGTACCCATAAAAATTAATTTTCGAACCGTAAATTCATTATAGCCCGCTAAAAATATTTCATCTGCCATAAAATATAATTCCGTTTTCAAAAAATTAGATACTTTTTCATCTAAAGTAAAATCTTGAACTTTTATAATTTCTTCTATTAAATTTTCTTCCTTAACTAAACATTTATCAGGCATATCTATTAAATATAATAATCTTTTTTTAACCCGATCTAAATCACTATTAAAGCCAAAAGTATCAAAATAATTATTTATTCTCTTAATTAAACAAATATAAAATAAATTATAATTATCCGTATCGATATCGGGAGTATCAATATCTTCATCTAATTCATAATCTATATCGCTATCTTTTTCATTAATATCATCAAAAATATCTTCTTCTCTATCTAGTTCTTCTTCTATATTTTCGTATTCATAATCGTATTCATCGTCATAGTCATCTTCATCCATAATGCTTTCCAAATCTTTAAAATATTCTTTTTCAAGATAAATATCTTCAAGCATTAATAATAATTTTTCTTCGGCTAAAGAACCATTGCCAAAAATCGCATATTGAAATAAATTACATATCCGACTATCTAAATCATATTTTAATTTTTCTTTATCTTCTTTAATCCATAGATACCATAAATTTTCATCAAGAAAATATTTATATTCTCCCATATTAACTTCTTCAATTTCACATTTTAATTGATAAGCTAAATTTCTTAAAGCATCGATAGTATAAGTTGGTAAACCTTTCATAATATCTAAAAACATATTTCTAATTAATATGTATCTAGCTAATTTTTTAGTATTACTACCCGTCATTATAGCATTTTCTAATTCTTTTTCATTCTTTATATAATTATCAATAATAATAGGTAATTTTTTAATTTTTAAAGTTTTTAAAGGAATTTTCCATTCTATTGGAGTATAAAAGCGATTAGAAATATTTCTTTTAGACTTTTCTTGATGAATAAATTGGTAATAATCTTCAAAATCTATATCATCATTAGCTATAATTTTATTGTTTTCTATTTTAAAATATTTTCCATATTCGTTTAAAAAATTTTGAATATAATTTTCTTTTTCTAAAGTAATAAATTTTATTTTACCATGCCATTTATCATTTTTGGCATTATAATAATAATCTTCTTCTGCCCTATTTTCATATACTTTGATAACTTCAACTAAAATAGATTTTATATAATTTTCTAGTGTGGTAATTTCTAATACATTATTATTTTCATATTTTTTATAAACAAAAAACGCTTGGAATATTAAATAGTTATATGGTACTTCTATATTCATAAAATAAAACCTCCCTTTGTTTTAATTATAATAATATTATAAAAATGTTGCAAGTTTTTTCTATTTATGATATTATTAAATAGTCGTTTGGACCTCTAGCTCAGTTGGTTAGAGCATCCGGCTCATAACCGGGCGGTCGTAGGTTCGAGTCCTACGAGGTCCACCATTTATGCGGGTGTGGCGGAATTGGCAGACGCACTAGACTTAGGATCTAGCGAAGCAATTCGTGGGGGTTCGACTCCCTTCACCCGCACCAGATAGATACCAAACTCGGACTAGTACAGTTCGAGTTTTAATATGCTTGAAAATATGATATAATATTTTTAAATTTAAATTGATATATTTGTCAATTTAAAAAACATACTTGCATATTGACAAAGTCAGTATCATTAAGGAGAATTTATAATGTTACTATATAAAAATACTTTTGAAAATATTAAAACAATGAACTGTGATTTTCCTATTGAAGATCAATTTTATGCAGATGATAAAGAGGCTATTGTAGCAGATGGAATTACTAGAGACCCTATTGGTATTGTTGATTTAGCTACTTTTAGTTTTGAAGAAATGCTAGAGAAATATCCTAGACCAAGTGGAGCCGAAATTGCCGCACAAGAAATTTGCGATACTTTTTATAAATCTACAGGAACATTAATAGAAAAATTGAAAAATTGTAACAATAATATTAAAAAACTAAATGAGAAAAATATTAAAGTTTGCGATTATTTACAAAATGATTTATATGGGGCTGTTGCATCTTGTATAAAAATTGAAAACGATGTTTTATATTATGCGTACATTTGTGATTGTGGGGTTATTGTTTATGATTGCCAAGGAAATATTAAATTTCAAACAGATGATGATAAATTATTATATAGTGATCCGTATATAAATAAAATTGGAATTCCTTGGAATCTACCCGAAGCTAGAGTAATTGTACGTAGAGATTTTAGAAATAAACCAAATAATACTGAAGATGGAAAATGCGTTTCATATGGAGCAATTACAGGAGAAAGTGAAGCATTAAACTTTATAAAAAGTGGAAAAGTAAAAATAGAAAAAGGCGATTTAATTCTAGTATATAGCGATGGTTTTAGTAATTTTTTGCATGAAAAAGACTTTATAAATGAAATAAAAAATTTTAATAAAGTTTCATTTGAAGAATATGTAAATAACAAATCTATAACAGATTATGATTCTTATGGAAAAGAAAAAACTATCGTATTATATAAAATCTAAAAGTTGTTGTACTTCTTTCTTTAGGGCACCAGGGACGTTTCTGTTCGAACTTTTTCGAACTTTGATATAGAGAACTTGTCAAAAGTTCTTTTTTATGTTATGATGAATATGTCAAGGAAACTTGCATAAAATAAAAAAGGGAACATTCAGTTTTTGCGAGTTGAATGTCTACCCAATTAATATTGTTTAGACATTTAATTCAATGAAGAATTAAGTGTCATTTTTT
>CANRAL010000040.1 GCA_947628585.1 uncultured Bacilli bacterium
GTTTTTACTATTCCTAAAGAACTTCGCAAATTTTTCTTTTATCCTTTTGACGAAATGATTGATATCTTATTTAAAGCTGTTCATGATACTATTTATTCTATTTTAAATGAATCCTATAAGTTTTCTAAGAAAAAAAGAAAATTTATTAAATATCTTTCTAAAATTAAATTTACTCCTGGCTTTTTCTCTTTTCTTCATACTTTTGGTCGGGATTTAAAATGGAATCCTCATATTCATGTTCTTCTTGCTGAAATTAAACTTGGTAATAACGATACTGTTATTAAATGGAATTATTTTAATTATGATGCTCTTTCTAAAAGATTTCAAAATATTCTTTTAAAACTTTTATCCAAAAAATTAGGCAAAAATTTTGATATTGTTAAAAATAAATTATTTAAAAAATACAAAAATGGTTTTTACGTTTATGCTGAACCCAAAAAATTCAAAAATTTAAAAGATGGCATTGAATATGTTACTCGTTATTGTGGCAGAGTTCCTATCAGTGAAAATCGTATTATTAATTATGATGGTACTAATGTCACTTTTTGTTACAACGATCATTATGACGACTCTTATCATGAAGTTACTGTCTCTGCTGAAAATTTTATTTTGATTATTCTTCGCCATCTTATCCCTTCTCAGTTTAAGATTATTCGTTATAATGGTTTTTATAGAAAAAAACATAAACTTCATGATAAAATGAAATTACTAATTGATAAAGCAAAAAGACATTGTAGAAATACTTTTCTTAAATATGAATTTTCTGTTTTAAAAAGCTTTAACAGAAATCCATATAAATGTCCTAAATGTGATGTTATGCTTAATTTTGTTTTAGAGGTTACTTAATTGGAGGTTCTTTATGAATATTGAAAAATTTGATTTTAATAGTTTCCCTATGAAACTTAGTGGCAAAGTTGTTGTTTACATTTGTCCTAAATGTAAACACAAATTTGAAGCACCGCTTGAAGCAGTGCTTGAATTTGAACAAGAAGATGAATGGAATGGATTACCTATTTCTACTCCACCTTATACTACTTGTTCTAAATGTCAGTTTGAAAAATGTGTTCCTTTGGATTATCATTCTAAACGTGGCTTTCATCATATATACAAGGAAGATTAACTGAATTACAATTTATAAAGCTTTTTTTATACAAGATATATTATCTTGCTCTTTTGCATACTTATCTTTTTACTGCGACATTTGTTCGTTTACTCTTTTATATTATTTTTATTTCATGACTTTCCTATTATACAAGAAAAAAACCTCTTTATGAGGTTTAGCATAGACAATCTACATATGTATCTGATAAACATCTTATCCCACATAAGCAACTGCAGTCCATTGTAAAAAAGACATTAGTAGCTACATATGGTAAAACACTTGTAGTATCTTCATTTTCAGCAAGTACGCGGAAAGTACAACAATTACCTTCTATTTTTTCTACCCGGAAAACATTGGAACAAGTTGCAGTTTGGCCTTCACCAGCACAGTTTTCAGTAAAATCTTTTGTTATTGGCATACTTTGATTCATGTCTTAGATTTTAAATGTCATAAAACGTTGCAGAATGATAATAATTTCCATGAAATTTGGCATAAAAAAGGACAAGCTATGTTTATTAAAACTTATCCTGATTTAGATTTTTAAATAAATTTAGAAATAATTATTTATAATTACGCATTTTGTAAATTATCTTCTAATTCCTTTAATGCAGAATTATAGGCATCCATAAATCTTATATAATCATCTATATCTACTTGGCCTATTTTAAATTGAATATTTTCAAAAGGAATTTGATAAATTTGATCACATTTTACAATGCTATCAGTATTTAAATTATTTTGATTATTTTTCTTTAATGGTTCATTAAATTTAAAATTTGAATTTTCTTTTGATTTTTCAATTCTTGAAGATACTATCATTCCAAAATATTCCGCTGGAACAAGCTTTTCTTCTTCATCAATTATAACAAATAAATGATTTTGTCCATCTTTGCCATTTTCATACTTATACTTAGATACAAAAACTATATCCCCTACTTCGTACTTCATATTAACCTACTTTCTATATTCTACTAATTTGCCTTTATGTTGCTCATATTTGGTTGGGGTATCTTCAAATGCTGCAGTATGTGGTTTAATCAAATTTAATTTTTTAGATTTTTTGATTAAATCTTTGACTTTTAATTTTAGTTTATTATCTCTAATATCATTTTTAACATTTTTCATATATCCCACCTTCTTTCTATTTTAATTATATTATAAGCATAATTTCAAAATCAAGAAAAAATATGTTGTTTACATATTATAACATTTTATTTTTAAATATCAAGTAATAAAACATCTTATTTCTGCGTTCGATTTTTATTTTTCGCTCCATTTAAAATCAACTTACGAATTGTGAATAGTTTGTAAGTTTTTATTTTATATAATTTTAAAATTATAATCTTTTGTTTATGTCTTAGCAAGCACTGCAAATATACGGACAACATTTGCAATTAAGTAATTCCCAAACTCTATTTAGAAAGGATGGTTACAATATGATAAAAGATTAATTTTTGCTTAAATAAAATGAAAAAATATTTTAAACAAAAAACACAAAAAGCCAAATTATCACAATTTGACTTTTTAAGATATTTAATTATATATTATTGATTTTTCTTTTTAATTTTTTTTGTTCAACTGAAATATTCCTCAAAATTTCATTTTCAGGAATATCATTTATATGATTTCCGTTCTTTTCTGCATATGATAGTAAACTACTTACTATTTTTTTCATAACATCATTTTTCAAATAACAATAAATTGTACTATTACCATTTATTTCTAAGCAAGAACTATTAGTAGAAGGAATCAAATTGGTTTCAAAGTAGTAATTAGATGCTATAATTAATGATTTCTTACTTTCTAATATTTTAGTAGTAAAACTCTTTATATCACTTTCCCAATATACTTTTTCATCTTCAAGTTCTTCCAAAGCATTAGAGTCTCCAATTATATAAACTATTCCACAAATTTGTTCAGTTTCTCTTGTACCATGCTTTATTTCAAAAGAACCTATTCCACTAGCATATATTCTCTTTAAAGCAAAATCAGGTGAATTTTGAGCATTAAATAAAATATACATTATTTTTTCAAAGTCTCTAATAAATAACTCTTTAGATGTTTTATATTCATCTGCGTCATTTTCAATTTTACTTTTTACACGATTAGCTAAAATTATTAAATGAGATGCTAAGTCTGAAATCTTATTACCTAGGGATTTTCTATTATTAAAACTTTGACGATATTCTTCTTCTAATTCGAATAATCTATTCAATGCTTGAAAAAAAACTTTAATATCTTCTTTAGTAAGTTCTCTAGGATTATTACAACCTATAATGTAAAGTCTGTTTGTTAATATTTCTTTATATACTTCATCTATTTTTTTACTTAATTCTATATCATTATTTTCAATGCTTTGCATACAAAACCTCCATCAATGTCTATTATCATATCATATTTAAAAACATTTATCTATATAATTTATAATTTTACAATATATTTTAAAAATTCATGAACGAAAAAGTAAATATAATACAAAAATTTATTTTGCTTATTAAATTTCTTTGATATAATTTTTATAGAAAGAGACATAGTTCGTAACTTGTAGTTTATTCGCTCCTTAAAATTAAGCCAAGAAAAAAACCTCTTTATGAGGTTTAGCATAGACAATCTACATATGTATCTGATAAACATCTTATCCCACATAAGCAACTGCAGTCCATTGTAAAAAAGACATTAGTAGCTACATATGGTAAAACACTTGTAGTATCTTCATTTTCAGCAAGTACGCGGAAAGTGCAACAATTACCTTCTATTTTTTCTACCCGGAAAACATTGGAACAAGTTGCAGTTTGGCCTTCACCAGCACAGCTTTCAGTAGAATCTTTTGTTATTGGCATACTCCATGGAAGACCATTTCCAGCACAGCAATATAACATTACTGGTCTAGTATTACAAATTAAACAATTTGCTCCGCCCCCTAAAACAGGTCTATCACAAGTTTGTAAACAATTATCTGGACAAGCATTTTCTTGTAAAACTAAAATAACACATAATATTTCATTTATGCAATTGCCTTGTTGTTCATTTGTATTGTTATTATTATTCATATTTTTCACCCTTTCATGTATTCTCATTTATAATTTATGTTTCTTTAAAAAATACGTGCTTGCTACTTAAAAGTTTTATTTTTTTTTAAAATGTAGTATAATTCTTTTAGGTGGTGTTATGAATAATATTATTCAGTACGTAATTATCGCTATTGTCTTAATAATTATTTCTTTAGTTATTGTAAAATTAACTAAAAGAGATTTTAACATTGAAGCTAACAAATTAATTACTTATTTAGGTGGCAAAGATAATATCATAAATGCCGAATGTAACATGTCCCGATTTAAAGTAATTTTAAAAGATGTTTCCCTAGCGGATAAAGAAGCAATTCAGAAGCTAGGAGCTAAAGGAATAGTGGAAATTGATAATCAATTAAAAATTATTTTTGGCAAAAATGCGCGAACATTAAAAAAGTATATCGAAGATTTAAAATGATATACTTTTTTTCTTATATTTTTTCAATATCAAGTATTTCGGGAATACTTATTAATTTACCTTCCATAGTTAATAAATTTAAATTAGTTTTACCAACAATTACTTCTTCTTTGATTCCATCTTTAAATGTTATTCGAACTTTACTTTTATAAATATGACTTTTATCACTAAAAATAGCATTTATTTTATTATTAATATTTTTAGGAGAACTATCTATTTGTCTATCATTACTATAAAAAGTTTCTTGCACATTATTTATTTTTTTACCAATAGGATTAGCAAATACTTTAGGTAATTTATCCATTTTCCACCTCATCATATTTTATGATAAATAATTTATTTTTGGCACATAATATAAATAATATGAAAAATTTAAGAAAAGAAAAAATACTTTTATTTATTATTTTATTAATTATTATGATAATAAGTTTTTTTAATATGCAAAATGCTACACTAATTAATAGTACTTATAAGAATCATTTAACTAAACAAATAATTTGGTATCTAGGAGGTTTTTTAATTCTTTTAATAATTAAAAAAATTAATATTGAAAAATTATTTAAAATGAGTTTTTTTCTTTATCTTTTAGCTCTTTTTTCCTTAATATTAGTTTTATTTATGGGTAAAACTATAAATGGAGCCAAAGCTTGGTTTAAAATTGGTTTTTTCTCTTTTCAACCTAGCGAATTTATGAAATTAACTTTAACTTTATATTTAATAAATTTAGTTACTAATACTAATTTAAAAACTAAAAAAGATGAGCTACTTTTAATTTTCAAAGTATTAATAATTACTTTAATACCTTCTTTTTTAGTTTTTTTAGAACCTGATACGGGAGCTATTATTTTTTATTTTTTAATTGCTTTTTGTATTTTATTTTTTTCTAAAATTAGTAAATGGTGGTTTTTATTATTTTTCTTATTCTTAATTTTAGGTACTATTACCTTTTATTATTTATATAATTATGAACAAGATTTTTTAATTAAAATGATTGGAACTAGTTTTTTCTATCGTATTGAAAGACTATTAACTTTTACTAATAATAATTCCTATCAATTAGAAAATGCTTTAATTGTTATAGGTAGTGCTCCTTTAATAAAAAATGGTTTGAATAAAATTAATTTATATATACCTGAAGCACCAACTGATTTTATTTTTGCCTTTAATATAGGAAATTATGGTTTAATATCGGGTTTTATTATTTTAATTTGTTATTTTATAATTGATTTAATATTAATAAAATGGTTAAATAAAACCAAAAATAAAAAAATAAAACTATTTTTAATTAGTTTTATTAGTATTTTTTTCTTTCAACAATTTATTAATATTGGAATGAATTTAGGAATAGTTCCTATTATTGGTATACCTTTACCTTTTTTAAGTTATGGGGGATCAACAATAATTATTTATTTCTTATTTTTAGGTATTATTTTAAATTTAATAAATAAAGAACATATAAATAATTATTAATAAGGATAAGGATAGTAATAACTATAAGAACTATGATAATATGGAGCGTTATAATATGGTGGACGATTAGGACTTACATTATATATAGGTCGAGGTCTAGTTAAACCAACAGCAGCGCCTCCTGCGAGACCACCTAGTAAAAAAGGAAATAAAAATTGACGTTCATTATAGTTATAAACTCGATTAAATTGATATGGATTATACATAATTACTCCTTTCAATTTATTCTATGTAAGGTTAATATTTTAGGAAAATTAAAATGCCTAGGGGGCAATGTACATAAAGCACATTTAGCAATTGAGCTACCTTCCCTAGGTCTTAGATATTATGCTATCAAAGTTCATTTAACTTGTCAAATTTATTTTTCTTATTCTTCCTCTTACACTATGTCCGGGAAATAAACTTAAACGAAATTTGGAAAATTTAATACTTTTTAAAACATCTTCAATAAAATTATAATCTTTAAAATAATTATAAAAAGTATTAACGATTAAATCAGCCATTTGAATACCATAATTACTTTGAGAATCATAATATTTTACTAAAAAAGAATAAGAAGTATCTAAAAATTCAATATTTAAATAATTTTCTAAATTATTTATATCACCAACTTTAATAGTTCGATTATCACAACTAACAATAAAAGTTATTTCTTCATTGATATTACTAAGTAAAGGAATTATACAATCTTTAAATACCAGCTTTACAGCATAATTATAAAAAAGATTAGAAGTAACAATTTCTTTATGCATTTTCTCTTTATCAAAAACTTTACTAAAACCATAAAAAGTTGATATATCTTGAATATTTTTAAAAATTTTTATTTTTTCATAACTTTCCATTTGGATAGCTTTTATTTCGGTATTTAAAGGTAAATTTTTATTTATTTTCATATTTTTATTTATTTTTTTATATTCACTTAAAATTTTTAATTTATCTTTTTCCAAAGTAAAATAACCACCAACTGCAAAAAATTTTGATCTACTATTTTTATGAATCGAACCTGATTCATCAAGATAAACAAATACTACCATAAAACCACCCTAAAGTAATAATAACAAATTTTTCTTAAATAAAAAAGAAAAATAACTAATATTTTTTCTTTTTTTCTTTTTAACTAATAACTAAGGTATATGGATTAGATATAGTTCCTGTTCCACCACCTAATTGAACATCATTACTAATATAGAATGTGGGGCGAACTACCATTGGGAACGAGCCAACATTGTGGAAACTGACAAAACCGGGAGCTTCCACACGGAATGCACGGACAGGAGTGGCACGGTCGTTATATATAGTTATTAACCATTCCCATAAGCCCATATATAGCCAATTACTATCAGTTGAAGAACGATATTCATTTTTTATTAGCCCTTCGGGCAAACTTCCTACGGGATTATTATCTTTATCAGTTTTTCCTGAGTCCATATTATAACCCCATGTTCCTACGTATGGTTGTTTGTTCCAATTTCTTGGTGCTGCCCCGTATAAATAATCACTTACATATAATAAGCCTATCTTTTCTGGATCAGTTTTAGGATTAGCAATTAAACTTCCTACCTCATTATCATACGTTGTTTTTGCATTTGAATCTGCTATATTACCCCATGTTGCATTTTTATTTCCATATATCCAATTATGTTCCAGTATTAATTTTCGATATGTTTCATCTATTGTACTTAGGTATTTTTTATTTAAATGAATTTTATTAAGTAATGATGTTTCCCAATTGGCTGGTGTTTCTTCACTTTCTTTTTCTTGCCAATAATATCTATCTACATAATCTAATAAACCTTTATATCTATGCGTAAATGCATCTTGTTCTTCAAGAGTCCCTGTTGATAATTGATAAGGATTTGCTCGAAAATATGAACCATAGGTTTCAGGGTCAGCCGTTTCAAAATCTAAGGTACTTGTTGTTCCAGCTCCTAATAATTCTTTATTTGCATAATCTGCTTTTACTACTTTTATTCCATCACTACCAAATGTTCCGATTATTCTAAATAAGTTATCTTTATTATTACAGTCAGTTCCTAAACATATATAATTATTTACTTTTTCGAATGATCCTGTATATCTATAACTTTTATCATTTGCTTCTAATGTATAATTTTCTTCTCCTTCATAATCTGCTTTTCCATCATGATAGATTATATTACTTGCTCCATATTCACTTTCATCATGTAACTTCTTTATACATTCAGCTAGTTCTTCCCCTTCATTACATACATCCATTAAATCATTGGCTATTTTCTTTTCTTGGATTCTTATTCTTCCTTTAAAACTTTTCCCTGTATTTAATTCTTGATTTGTTTCTAAGTTCTTAAATGTTATTGTTATTTCCCATTTATCCGTTTTTGTATTTTCTTTTTCAATATCATGATTATCTTTATTTACTTTTATTACATAATCTTCTACTATAGGATATATTCCTTCTCTTAACTCCGTTATATCATAACTATCATCTATATCTTTTAATGTTGCTTTATTTAAGCCTTCTATATTTCCTTCATAACCATCTGGCCCTTTTACTGTTAAAAATAACTCAGGTATAGCCTCATACCCTAAAGTTAGTCCATTATAATCGACATTATTTCCTAATGTTTTATCATATTCTTTTAAAAATACTATTGGGTCTTCTTCTCCTTCATCTTTATATGATGAATATTCTAAATTATTTTCTATTATTTCTAAATATATATTATATTTATAATCTTCTGTTTCATTTGTTGTATCATTGGCTATTAAGGTAGCACTTACATTTGTTGTTCCTTCTTGATTATCACCACCTAATTTAAATTCTTCTGCTTTTACTTCAAGAGTTATATTATCTCCACCAATAAAAGATAAACTATCTACTGTTCCTGCTGTGACATTTATATTTGCTATAGAAATATTACCATTTACACTTTGAAAATAAGCATAAGTTGCTCCAATTACAACAACTAATATAACAACTAATCCTATTATAAATAATATTAATGACTTTTTCTTATTCTCCATAACTATGCCTCTTTTCATTATTATATCCACTTATATTCTTAATATTAGTATACATCATTATAGATGTAGTTTACAATTAATTTTATTAAGTTGACATATTATTATCTTTATCCTAAGTCCCATTTTACTATATATATATATATATGGTTGCAACCCAAAAAGTCATTTTTCACAAAAAAGTGTCAAGAAATGATATAATGTCATTG
>CANRAL010000041.1 GCA_947628585.1 uncultured Bacilli bacterium
TTATTTTTTTAAAAAGTTTACATAATTTGTCAAACGATAATTTTATAAAAAAGGTAATTTAAATTTATAATAGATAGTCATTACCAGTTTTATGGAAAACATTTACTATTATTCTTTGAGGGGGTTTTTTACTAAAACTTGATTAAAGGTGATAGTTTTAATGGATGATTTTTTTCTGAAATTAATTATCTTGCTTCTAGTCTTGGAGCTAGGACAAAATAAAAAAAGCTCCCATAAGTAGGAGCACTTAACACAAGTAGGTGCTACCTCCTGGTAACACTTACATATTAATTATACAAAAAATATTTTTTATATACAAGATATTTTATTTTATATTTTCTACTATTTCTTTAAAATTTAAGGCTTGAGAAGCTTTAATTAATATTTTATCATCTTTTTCTTTAATTTTATTAATTAGTTCTATAGCCTCCTTATTATTATCAAAATGATAAGAATTATTTTGTTTAAATCCTAATTCTATAGCCTTCTTATTAATTAATTCAGTATATTCCCCTACTGTTATTAATATATCAATATTTTCTTTTAAAATTAATTCCCCTATTTTAGAATGCAACTCTTTAGAATATTTTCCTAATTCAAGCATTGTTCCTAAGCAAGCTATTTTTCTTCCCATTTGATTTCCTAAATATTTAATACTATAACTTAAAGCATCAAAATTAGAATTATAACAGTCATCAATAATTGTTATATTTTCTTTTTCAATTAAATGCATTCGATTTCTCGATAATTCAAAATTTTCAATTCCTCTTTTAATTTTTTCATAACTTAGATTAAAAATACTACCAACACAAATAGCCGCTAAAGCATTATAGATAAAATGTTCTCCCGCGATAGGAACATTATAAACTTTATTTTGGCAAGTAAAAGTACTACAATTATCTTGCATTTTAATATCACTTGCTTTAAAAAGAGAATCTTCATATATACTAAAGGTAATTATATTATATTTTTCTTTATTTTCTTGATACCATTTATTTAATAAATCATTATCTATATTTATAATTAATGTTCCAGATTTATCTAATCCTTCTATAATTTCTAATTTAGCTTTTAAAATATTTTCCCTTGAACCTAAATTACCAATATGAGCAGTACCGACATTAGTAATAACCGCGACATTAGGTTTAGCAATATTAGTTAAATATCTTATTTCCCCTAAATGGTTCATTCCCATTTCAACTACTAACATATCTTTATTATTATCTTTAGCTAAAATGGTTAAAGGTAGACCAATATGATTATTTTGATTACCAATGGTTTTATGAACTTTATATCCTTCATTTAATACACTATAAATCATATCTTTAGTACTAGTTTTACCAGCACTACCAGTTATAGCAATAACTGGTTTATTGAAATGTTCTCTATTAAATTTAGCTAATAAACCTAAAGATATAATTGTATCTTTTACGATAATCAAAGATTTATTATTTTCTATTATATATTTTTTATCTTCTTCACTAATACTTTCATTTTCAACAATAGCACAAATAGCTCCATTTTTAAAAGCATCCATGTAAAAATTATTACCATTGTAATTTTCCCCACTTATGCCAATATAAAGGTCATTCTTTTTAATTTTTCGCGTATCAATAGATATATTATTAATCTTAACGTCTATTTTATTTATAATTTCACTACTTTCAATAATTTCATATATATCTAAAGTTTTCATTAATTCACTTCCTTTTAGTATATAGTAATTATAACCTATTTAAAATATTTTGCATAGATTTCTTCATAATTCTTAATTGGAATTATTTCCATATTTTCTTTAATCAATTTAGGAATTTCTTCTAATATATTAATATTTGCAATAGGTATATATACTATATTTACACCATTATTATATGCAGCAATTATTTTTTCCTTTAATCCCCCGACGGGAAGTATACTTCCATTTAAGGATATTTCTCCCGTGAAAGCAATATTGGCTTTTATTGGTTTTCGTTTCCAAAAACTCAATATAGCAGTTGTTATTGCCACTCCCGCACTTGGACCATCTTTTCTAAAATTACTTTCTAAAAAATGAACATGAATATTTTTCTTATCTAATACAATTTTATATTTATTTTTTAAATATGTTAAAACCACATAAATACTTTCTTCAAGAACTTTGCCAACCGATCCTGTAATAGTTATTTTTCCATCACCATCAGTAATTGCCGTTTCAACTTTTTCTAAAGTTCCTCCACAGGTATTAACTCCTAATAAATTTACAATGCCATAAGAATTTAGATTTTCAAAATTATTTAAGGAATACTTAGGTAAACCTAAATATTTTTTTAAATCATTTTCTAATATTTTGGCTTTATTATTAATAATAGCTTTTCTAATTAATATTTCTAAGATTCTTTCTAATTCTCGACAACCAGCTTCATAAGTATATTCATTAATTATTTTTTTCAATACTTCAATAGAAAAAGCTATTTTATTTATACCATATTTTTTAAATAACTTAGGTAAAATATAATTATTAGCAATTTCTATTTTATCAAATATTGTATAACTATTTATATTAATTACTAATACTCTATCTAAAATTGTTAAAGGAATATTTAAAATATCATTCGCGGTTAAAATAAAGAATACATCACTTAAATCAAAAGGTTCTTCAATATAATTATCGGTAAAAAAGGCATTTTGCATAGGATCGATAATTTCAAGTAAAGTGCTCGCCGGATCTCCATGATAATTTTTCATCATCTTATCAACTTCATCAATTAAAATAACAGGGTTTTTAGTTCCACATTTTCTTAATCCTTGAATTATTTTCCCAGGATTAGCCCCAAGATAGGTCCGACGATTACCAATAAGCTCCGTAGAATCATTTAATCCCCCTACACTAATTTTATAAAATTGCCGATTTAAAACTTTGCTAATAGCTATAGCAATACTCGTTTTTCCAACTCCCGGAGGACCTACTAAACAAATAATTGGCGCCTTAATTTTTTTATTTTTTTGTTTTATTAAGGCAAAATCACTTACTAAATTTTTGATTTCTTTTAAACCAAAATGACTTTCATTAAGTTTATTCATTATTTCTCTAGCATCAATACAGTCTTTAGAAGTTTTATTCCATGGTAAACTTAATATCCAATCTAAATAATTAATTAATACACCTAATTCCGGACTAGTTTCCGAAATAATAGTCAATTTATTTATTTCATTTAATATTTTATTATAAGTACTCGGATTAATTTTTAAACTATTTAATTTAGCTAAAAATTTATCTTTAGTTATTTCTTGACTTGATTTTTCCCCTAATTCATTTTTTATAGCTTTTATCTTTTCTCTTAAAATAAATTCTTTTTGATTTTCCTCTAAATTTTCTTGAACTATTTCATCAATTTCATTATCTAATTTAATTATTTCTAATTCTTCTAAAAGATCGGTTACTAAATCTTTAGCCCGATTTAAAGGATTATAATTTTGCATATAATAACATTTCTTTTCAAAATCAAATGGTAAAAAAGAAGTAATTATATCAGTTATACTATTTAAATTTTTAGCTTTATTTACCGTAGTTAATATACTATTAGAAATATTATCGGAACTACTAATATAATCTTTTAAAGTATTAATTAATTTTCTTTGTAAAGCTTTTTCTTCCAAAGGAGCAAATTTAGGTAATTCTATTTCTTCATATTCACAACTTAATATATCTTTATTCCATTTAGAAGGAAAATATTTATTTATAACTACACGTTTAATTCCTTTTAAATTTAATCTAATATTATTGTTATTAAGTTCTATTTTACTTTTAATTTTAGCAATTACACCAACTTTAGGTAAATCATCAGTACTTGGTTCTTCTTCCATTTGATCTAACGGCGATACAACTAATACTTCATTGTTATAATCCGTCATTGCTTTTTTTATAACTAATTTACTTAATTTATTATTAAGTTCTATTTTTATCTCTTGATTCGGAAGGATAATAAGTTTTTTTAGTAGGATTACAGGTATTATATTTGGCATTATTCTTCCTCCCAACATAAAAGTTATTATATAAGTATTTCCTTTAAAAGTAAAGAAAAAAAGTTCATATTTTGAACTCTTATTTTATTTTTTTAAAGTGCTATCATTTATAATGCCTTCAAGACTTTCATATATATTGGGTAATAAGTTTTGATAACGTTCTATTTCGGCATTTTTTTGTTGTAAAATTGTTTTTAAAGTATTATTTTCATTAGTTAATTCTCTAGTCTTACTTTCATAAGCAAATAAATCATTTTCTAAATCATCAATAGTTTTATGAAGGCGTAAAATTTCTTCTTTATAAGATTCATCTTTTTGTTTTATTTTTTGAAATAATTCATTTAATCTTTCTTCATCTGGTTCTTCTTTTTTATTAGAATTTTTAACTTGTTCTTTTTCCCTTTCTTTTTGACTATTTTTCACTAATGTATAAATACTTTCTAATTCAAATTTTTCAGTTCCTTCTTTTTGGTGGTTAACCCGAGCTAAATAATACTCTTTTGTTTCCCTAATATCATCATTTACATCGGCATCATTAGGCCAAATTAAATAAGAAACCGCTAAATTAATGTCATTTGGTTCTAATAATGGTAAATGGTAATATAGTCTAACTACATTAAGATTAGCAATTATATCTTCGGCATTATCAATACTAGATGCAACATTCTTTCGGTTTATTGCATCTTCCAATAAAACTTTTTTATAAGCATCATAACGCATAAAATGATATTGCATATTTCCCACTAATAACTCATTTTCTTGAAGAAGAAGATTACTAGATGGACATTGCAAATTAGAATCATTATCATTTAATAATTTTTGAATAGTAAAAGCATAATTTTTTTCAAAAAAATCATCTAAAGGATAAAGACAAAAAGAATAAAATAATGCTTTTTCTAATTCATATTCCTTTTCATTGGAAAAATCATCACCATTTAATAACTTATTAGTTTTAGCTAAATTATTAAAAAAAGCATTCGTTAATTCTAAAGCAATACTTTCTCTTTTTGCTTCAAGATTTGCATCAAATAAAGTTCCGTGAAATAATTTTGTAATTGGCAAATCTTCTGCCATAAAAGCAACAGCAGATTCTTTAATACTTTTATATATATTATTCATAAACTATCACCATCTATTATAAGAATACACTACCCTTACCAAAAAGTCAATTAAGTTTTTTAGCCAAATATTTTTTTTCGCATAAAATACTTTGACTGGAGGTAATATAATGTCTTTATGGTTTGGTAATTTAAATTACGTTTTTCAGGCCCTAATTGCTACAACATTTACTTGGAGTATTACGGCTTTAGGTGCTGCCATTGTATTTTTCTTTAAAAAAATAAATAAAAATTTAATGGATGCAATGTTGGGATTCGCGGCGGGAGTAATGATTGCAGCTTCTTTTTTCTCTTTATTATCACCGGCGATTGAAATGGCTAATAATTTAAAAATGATTCCTTGGTTAGTTACTTTTATTGGTTTTTTTCTCGGAGGAGTACTTTTATTTATCGGTGATAAAGTTTTTGATAAATTAATTAAAAAAGATAATAAAAATAAAATTAAAAGAAGTTTAATGCTAATTTTTTCTATCACCTTGCATAATATTCCTGAAGGTTTAGCGGTAGGTGTTGCTTTTGGAGCTTTAGCTTATGGCATAGATGGAGCAACATTAATGGCATCAATAATGTTAGCTATTGGTATAGGTTTACAAAACTTTCCTGAAGGTACAGCAGTTTCTGTTCCTTTATTAAGAGATGGTTATAGTGCCAAAAAAGCCTTTTTCTTTGGACAATTAAGTGGAATTGTGGAACCAATCGCAGGAATAATTGGTGCTATTTTAGTAGTTAAAATTCGCTTTCTTTTACCGTTTTTATTATCATTTGCCGCGGGAGCTATGATTTATGTTGTCGTTCAAGAATTAATACCTGAAAGTCAAACAAATAAGAAAAAAGACCTAATGGCCTTATTTACAATGATTGGTTTTTCAATTATGATGATTTTAGATATTGCTTTAAGCTAATTTTTAGAATATTGTTCTATTTTAACAAATTCTCTTTTATTTTCAGTTTCAATGCTATAATATTCATTATTTAAATGAATAACTTTTTTAGCTTCAAATTCATCATATAAAGTATTTTTATAATAAATACTAACTTTATTATTATGTCGAGCAAAAACTAAATTATTTATTTTAAATGTTTCAAATTCTTGATCTAATTCATCTTTGGAATAAGCATCTAATAATATTCCCGATTTAATTCTAAAAAATCCATATTTTGCTTTATTATAAGCATGATAATCATAATATAAATAATTAGCATCAATCATAATTGCATTTTCCACATTATTTCGAAAATTATTAATTAGAATATAACTACTTCCATCTTTAAAATAAATTTTAAAACTACCATTTTCATTTACTAAATAACAATTATCACTATAAAATAAATTACAATATTTTATTTCTCTAATACCCATTAAGGCATTTAATTGATCTGTATTTTTAGTAATAACTAATTCTTCATTATTGCCATCATTTAATCCTTTAACTTGATAAAATTCAGGATATTCAGTTATTTTAAAATCACTATCATTTATTTTATATGATTCGGCATTTAATTTTTTTAATTCAATATCATATATATCAAGATTATTATCTTTTATTGTAAATATATATTCATCTTTAACAATTATTAAATTATAGTTATAATCAAAAACAACATTTCCAAAGCTATTAATTAGACCATAATTATCATCTTTTTTTATGGCAAAATAATTTACGTTATCGGAATCTAAATTTATTTCTCCATTACTTCCTTTCATAATAATTTTATTATTAATATTTATAATACCCATTTCATCATCAGTTTTATAAAGAAAATTATATAAACTATTATTAGTTAAATAATCATTTTCTTCATTTAAAATTAAATTTTGATCTAATAATAAAATATTACCATTTGTATAATCAAATAAATAAGAATGAAGATTATTTTTTATATACCAATATTTGGTTTCATTAGCAATTTTTACTTCTTTAAAATAAATAATAGCATTATCAAGAATATCACCCGTAATTATATTTATAAGCATATTATTAGCATACGCATAATTTCCTTCCAATTTGGTAATTTCATTATTGACTAAATTATTTATATATTCATAACTCACATAATTACTTGTAGCATCACTTTCATCTTTATACAAACTATCATGGTTAGAACTTACACCTGAAACAATACTACCATTTCTTTTTAAAGTAATATTATCATTATTTTTTAATAAATAATAACCATCATAAAGACAATATACATTATCAATTGGTAAAGTAATTGTTTCAATTAATTCTAAATTATTATTTAAAATTAAGGTATTTTTTTGATTATTATCACTTTCTTCAACAAAATAATAAGGATTACAATACTTAGGATTTTCATATTTTTCATTAACGATAGTTAATTTATAATCTAGGGTATCAACTATTTCCTTCTTTTTAGGTACGCCATTTATAACAAGATGATATATAACTAAAATTATTACAAAAGCAATAGAACATATAATTATTACTTTTATAGTTTTTAAAATTTTTTTACTATCATCCATAAGACTCACCTATTATAAGAATAACAAAATATAAGCTAAAATGCAAGTTATGATATATAAAGATTTAAGCCTCGATAATTACCGAGGCTTAAAATTAATAATATTTTTAATGTATTTATTGACATTTAATTAGCATGATGAATGCCAGGTTCTGGTTTTATATATATCGCATTCACAACCACCATTTGCAGCTCGACAATTCGTTCGCCAATGAGAATTTGAATCTTGTGTTCCATTAAGTTTACTTGCACATTGACTACTGCTATAACCAGCAAAATCGCCAGAAAAATAATAGTTATAAAATCCCGAATATGTATAATAACCGCCACTTGATGCCGTACAACTTGTATAATGGCCTGAACTATTTACTGTTGCCCCACATGAGCATCCATCTTTTGGAATACCTGATTTACTTTTAACCATACATCCTTGAGCTTGATACGTTCCATCTAAATCTAAATAGTAAGTATAAGTTCCATTACTATCCGTCAACTTTTGCCAACCTGTTAACATTTTGCCATAATCACTTGAATATTTATCATTATTTGTAAAATACCATTGAGACTTACAATTTCCTTGATTGCTCCATATCCAACCTTTTTTTATACAACCATCTTTTATATAATACCAACCTTTTTTGCTTGCTATCCATTCCCAACCACCATTTTGATTTCTATCTATAGAGCCTTGTTCTTTTCCATGTTCTATTTTTTGGCCATTTTCATCATAATAAGCTTTTCCTGTATCATCATTAGCACTGCAGCTACTATCATCTATTATACCAACTTTTAGTTCTTCTTTTTCCTCTTCTTTAGTTGTTATTGTTTCAGAATCATCATCATCATTTCCATTACTATCTATTAATCTTACTCTTATTGTATAATCCCTACTAGGAGTTAATCCTGAAAATGTATATGTTGTTTGAGTGTTACTAATAGCCGTTTTTGTACCCCATAAATTTCCATTTATATAAAATTCATATTTTGATAATGGTGCTGATCCTTCATATCCATATACTTTTACTGTTATTGTATTTTCGGTTGATGATGAACTGTTTATATACACTGTTGGTCCTTCTAATGGTTGAGTACGTATTGTGTCATAAGTAGTAACATTTGTATAAGTATCAGTTACTCGTACATATATAGTATACTTTGTATACGGATCTAATCCACTGAAAGTGTAATATTTATTTGTTCCATTATCTATCCATCGGCCATTATCTATTCTAAATTCATATTTTTTTATGCTTCCTGATCCTTCTTTTACATTTGCTATTGCATTTATTGAACTATATGTTGAACTTAAGCTCAGCGTTACTGTTGGAGCTTTTATATTATCCGTACTTATTGTTGTTTCTGCACTTCCCGGTAAACCATTACTATCTGTTACTGTAACATTAATTGTATAACTTGTATTATAATCTAAATTACTAAATGTTGTTGCGGCATTTAAATTACTTGTTGTTACTGTCTTCGTTTCAATTATTCTTGTTTCGTTTGCTTTTTTTATCGTAAATACATATTTGGTTATATCTCCTGTTCCTTTCGTTGCTGTTGCTTTTACTCCTAAACTATTATGACTTCCACTTGATTTGGCTATTGTTACTGTTGGTGGAACAAAATCGGTTGTT
>CANRAL010000042.1 GCA_947628585.1 uncultured Bacilli bacterium
TATATGCACAACAAAAAGACACGAAATTTCTAAATTTTTAAAAATAAAGAAATAATGTGTTAATTTGTAATATAATAATAAATGTAGTCAAGTGGTGATGACTACTACTTATCTAATTGCTTACACAAAGCTAAAATTTGTCTAAGGAGCTTTGTAGTACAAGCAATGATGGCTGCGTAATGATGTTTACCTTCATTACGTTTTTTTCTGTAATAAATTTCAATATCATTTTCAATATGACATTTAGAAGATAATCTAACAATATTTAAACAACATATAAATAATAATTTTCTCATATATTTGTTACCAGATTTAGAAATAGGGCCATGAACATTAATGGATTTACCAGATTGTTTAATAGATGGATCAAGACCACAAAAAGCAGTTAATTCTTTAATATTATTAAATCTATTAATATCACCAAGTTCAGCAATAATGATAGAAGTAGTAAAATCACCAATACCATAAATAGAATTAATTGGATTAAAATATTTAGATTTTTTAGCCAAGAAAGTAATCTTATATTTAATAATATCAATATCTTTTTGATATTCATTAATTAATCTAGCCATTTGAGATAGATTAGAAACTAATTCATCGTTCATATTAACTGATGGATAAGATTTTAAAGCCATTTCTTTTATTAAAGCAGCTTTTGATTTCCAATATCTAAATTCATGTTTTTTAAAGAAAGTTTGAAGTTTATTAATTCTAGTATTAGAGATAATATCAGCATGAGGATATTTCTCAATAAATTTTAAAGCAATACTTGAATAAACTGTATTTCCTTTAAATATTTCTTCATATTCAGGGAAACATAAATAAAGTAAATTTCTATATCTATTTTTAATATTTACACATAATTCATCTAAAGCAAAATATTGTCTAGATAAAGCATTTAAATCTAAATATAATTGATCTGGTTTATTATATTTTTTAAAAGTATTAGTGAAAAATAAATTAGCTAAATTAAAACAATCTTCTTTGTCTGTTTTAGTTTTTCTAATATTTCTTTTTTGCATTTTTCCATAAATGGGATTAATAACAAATACTTTGAAATTATTTTCTAAGAAGAATCTTTCAATAGGTCGGTGGTAAATACCAGTAGATTCCATTATTACAGAAATATCATCTAATTTTAAATTTTTAATTCTATTAAGTAAATTAGAAAAATCATTAATAGAATGATTAATTTCGTATGGATCAATAAGAACTTCACCACAAGAACTAATTAAAGTCACCATACTTTTGCCTTTAGCTACATCAATAGCTAAACAATTGGGCATAAGCACCATCCTTTCTTTTTACGATTGAACCCTTTTGGACCTCTTACTCCTCATCACGCTTGTTATATAAGATTCAAAAAAATCCTCACATTCTAAAACTAGGAATATAAAAAGAAAAGAGCTAGGCCGTAAAAAAAATGGATACAAGACCCCTGTTATAATATACCTAAACTCAATCGCGTAAATTTTACTTATTTTTACAAAAATAAGTAAATTTATTATACTAATAAATCAATGATATGCAACTTCATCAATTTACTAATCATTATTATACGTGCTATAATAAAATTGGGTGTTTTAAGAAATGAAAAGATCAGAAGTAAATAGAGAAGAATTATCACCAATGATGAAACAATATATGGAAATTAAAGATAATTATGAAGAAGAGATATTATTCTTTCGTTTAGGTGATTTTTATGAATTGTTTTTTGAAGATGGTATTTTAGCTTCTCACGAATTAGAATTGACATTAACAGGTAAAAATGCTGGTTTAAAAGAACGAATTCCTATGTGCGGTGTGCCTTTTCATTCTGTAAAACCATATTTAGAGAAATTAGTTAATAAAGGTTATAAAGTGGCGATTTGTGAACAGTTGGAAGATGCCAAAAATACTAAGGGAATGGTCAAAAGAGGAGTAGTCCAAGTTGTAAGCAAAGGGACCTTTGTCGATTTAGAATTTTTAAAAGAATATGATAATAATTATATCGGAAGTGTTTTAGATTTTAAAACAAAATACATTTTAACATATGCTGATGTATCAACCGGACATTTTTATGTTTGTGAAATTCCTTATAGTAGAGAAAAATTATTAAGTGAGATATTAAATTTAAATTTAAAAGAAGTTATAATGGCCGATAATACCGATACTCAGTTAATTGATACTTTAAAAAATAATTATGGTATTGGAATGACAATAAGTAGTGAATATTTAGAAAAAGACTATCAAGAAATTTATGAACATATTCATGATATTTACTTTATAACCGGGATTAAACATTTATTATATTATTTAGTTGTGAAAGAATTAAAAGATCTATCACATGTTAAAGAAGTTCAAATAGTAAGTAAAGAAGATTATTTAAGTATGGATATTCATACTATAAGAAATTTGGAACTTTTTGAAACTTTAAGATTAAAAGAAAGAACTTATTCATTAATATGGTTATTGGATAAAACTAAAACTGCTATGGGTAGTAGAAAATTAAAGTATTGGTTGCAAAATCCTTTAAGAGATGCTAAGGAAATTGAAAAAAGGTATGATCAAATAGAAAAATTAAATAATGAATTTATTATTAAAGAAGAATTAAGAAAAGATTTATATGCTATTTATGATTTAGAAAGATTATGTGCTAAAGTTATTTGTGGCGTATTAAATGCTCGTGATGTTGTACAAATAAAAAAATCATTACAAGTATTACCAAATGTTATAGATAAAATAAAGACGTTAAATTTTTCTCTTAATATAGATTCGCATCAAGAATTATATGATTTATTAGATAGTGCAATTGATGATAATCCTCCGCTTAGTTTAAAAGAAGGACATCTTATAAAAGAAGGTTATAATCAAGAATTAGATGAGTTAAGAAATATTCGTAGTGGTGGAAAAAGTTTTATTTCTTCGCTAGAAACGACAGAACGAGAAAGAACAGGCATTAAAAATTTAAAAGTTGGTTATAACAAAATATTTGGCTATTACATAGAAATAAGTAAAGGAAATATAAAAGATATAGATGAATCCTGGGGGTGGGAACGTCGTCAAACCTTAGCTAATTGTGAAAGATATATAACTCCTCTTTTAAAAGAAAAAGAAGCTTTAGTATTAAATGCCGAAGAAAAAATTATTGAGTTAGAATATTCTTTATTTATGGAAATTAAAGAGACTATAAAAAAAGAAATTTTTAAATTAAAAAATACTGCCGAAGAAATTAGTAAATTAGATGCGATTATAGCCTTATCAGTAGCTAGTGAAGAATATAATTTAGTTCGACCAACTTTAACTACTCAAAATATTATTAAGATTAAAGATGGTCGCCATCCGGTTGTCGAAAGAGTAAGTAAAGATCAATATATTGCTAATGATTGTATTATGGATGAAACTATCGATACTTTATTAATTACGGGTCCTAACATGTCAGGTAAAAGTACTTATATGCGTCAATTGGCTATTATAATTATCATGGCTCAAATGGGTTCTTTTGTGCCAGCTAAAAGTGCTACTTTACCTATTTTTGATAAAATATTTACTCGGATTGGAGCATCAGATGATTTAGTAAGTGGAGAATCTACATTTATGGTGGAAATGTTAGAAGCTCGAAATGCTATTGTAAATGCTACTAGTCATAGTTTAATTCTTTTTGATGAATTAGGAAGAGGAACAGCTACATATGATGGAATGAGTATAGCCGAAGCAATTTTAGAATACATAAGTAAAAATATCAAATGTAAAACTTTATTTTCTACCCATTATCATGAATTAACTAATTTAGACAGAAAATTTACTAATATTAAAAATGTTCATGTTTCTGCTCTAGAAGAAAATGGAACAATAACATTTTTACATAAAATTAAAAATGGAGCAGTTGATAAAAGTTATGGTATTCATGTAGCTTCCTTAGCCAAAATGCCACCGGAATTATTAAAAAGAGCTAATGAAATATTAAATTATTATGAAAAAAGCAATAAAACAAAACAACCTCATCAAGAACAATTGATCTTAGATTTAGAAGAAAAAGAAGAGGAAAAAAATATTTTAAAAGAGGAATTAGAAAAAATAGATCCTTTGAATATAACGCCAATGGAAGCTATAAATAAATTATATGAATTAAAAGAAATAGCTAAAGAAAAATAATCACCTAATAGACTATTAATGTTTTCTTTGATATAATTAACATTGGTGAGAAAAATGGCTTTAACTAGAAGTGAATTACGCGAAAAAATAATGATTATTTTATATCAAATAGAAATTTTAAAACGTTATAATTGTAATTATGATATTCAAGAAGTAATAAAAGATAATATAGATATTCAAAATGATTTTGTTGATGAAATTGTATATGGAGTTACAACCCATATTAATGAAATTAATGATATTGCTAATTCATTAATGAATAATTGGTCTATAGAACGAATTGATAAAACAGGAGCTTCTATATTAAGAATGGCATTATATGAATTAAAATATAGTAAAACTCCCGAAGTTGTTGTTATTAATGAAGCTATTGAACTTGCTAAAAAATATAGTGATGAAAATGTTCGAAAAATAATAAATGCTGTTTTAGATCGATATATAAATGAATAATGAGGTATTTATGGAATCAAAATATATAAGTATTAGTGTAATAAATAAAGCCATAAAAAATGTTATTGATGTTCAACCATTTTTACAAAAAGTTTATTTAAAAGGAGAAATTTCCAATTATAAAGGGCATACTAGAGGACATTTATATTTTACTTTAAAAGATGATACAAGTAGAATTAATGCTGTTATGTTTGCCAGCCGCGCAACTTCTTTAAATTTCGTGCCTAAAGATGGAATGAATGTCTTAGTAGAAGGCAGAATAAGCGTATATGAAGCTAGTGGTTCATATCAAGTATATGTTGATAAAATGAGTGAAGATGGGGTAGGAGATCTTTATCAAGAATATGAGAAATTAAAGAAAAAATTAGAACAAGAAGGATTATTTCAAGAAGAACATAAAAAAACGATTCCAAAATATCCAAAGAAAATAGGAATTATTACTGCCCCAACGGGCGCAGCAATAAGAGATATAATTAGTACTATCAAAAGAAGATATCCTTTAACTCAGACTATTTTATTTCCTACTTTAGTTCAAGGAGAATTAGCTAAAGATAATATTGTAAAACAAATTAAAACTGCTGATAAATATGATTTAGATTTAATTATTTGTGGTCGGGGAGGAGGATCAATTGAAGATTTATGGGCTTTCAACGAAGAATGTGTAGCTCGAGCTATATATGAAGCTCAAACTCCTATAATTAGTGCAGTTGGCCATGAACCAGATTTTACCATTGCTGATTATGTAGCAGATTTACGAGCTCCAACTCCAACCGGAGCAGCGGAAATGGCCGTACCTAATTTAAGAGATTTAAAAATATTAATTAAACAATATAAGATCAGAGCCGGCGAAAATATTAATAATAAATTAAATTTTTATTTAAAAAAGTTAAATGATCTTAAAAAATCTTATATTTTAAAAAATCCTTTAGCTATGTATGAGGTAAAAGAACAGAAATTAGATAATTTAATTAATACTATTAATATTTATATTAAAAACAAATTACTTCAAGCTAAAGAAGCTTATAAAAATATTACAAGTAAATATATTTTAACCAATCCCCATACTATTTATGAAAAAAAGCAACATGATTTTGAAATACTTGTAAATAAAGTAAAACTATTAAACCCTTTAAATATATTAGATAAAGGATATTCTGTTGTTGAAAAAAATAAAGAAATTATAAAAGATTATAATAAACTAAATGTAAATGATGAAATAAATATACGATTTTCTAAAGGAAATATAATAGCTAATGTTAAAAGTAAAGTAGGAGGAGAAAAAGATGGAAACTAATAAAACATTTGAAGAATTATTAACAGATCTAGAAAATATAGTCAAAGAATTAGAACAAGGTAATATAGATTTAGAAAAATCAATTGATAAATATACAGAAGCCATGAAAATTGCTAAAGATTGTAGTGATAAATTAGAAAATGCAACTGGAAAAGTTAATAAAATTTTAACGGAAAATGGCATGCTTGAAGATTTTGAAATTTCGGAATAAAAAATACAATATGTATTTTTTTTTTACCATTTATTGGGTTAATTAATTTCTAAAATAAGTTAATACTAATTATGGAAGTGATGGTATGAAAAAGAAAATATGGGACAAAATAATATTTTTAAGTATTTCTATATTTATCTTCCCCTTTAGTGTTTTAGCTTATTCTGATTATATTATACCAGGTGGGGAGAATGTGGGAATTGAAATAAATAGTAAAGGAATTATGATCATTGGTTTCTATAAAATAAATGGTAAATTGAATAAAGGCAATCCTAATATAAAAATTGGTGATCAAATTATAAAAGTAGGGAATAAAGAAGTATCAAATACGCAAGAATTAATTTCAGCTATAGATGAGGAACGAAAAGACTCGTTAGTTCAATTAACTGTTTTAAGAAATGATAAAGAAAAAATAATAAACTTAGAGTTAATTTTAGTAGATGGAATTTACAAAACAGGTTTGTATGTTAAAGACAATATCACCGGGATAGGTACGTTAACTTATATTGATCCTACTACTTCTATATATGGTGCCCTTGGACATCAAGTAGCAGAAAGTAATTCTAATGTAACTGTTGAAGTAAAAAGCGGCTTAATATTTAGAAGTTATGTTACTAGTATAGATAAAAGTAGTAATGGTAATCCAGGAGGAAAGAATGCTAAATTAGATTATAATGTTAAATATGGAACTATTAATAAAAATACTGAATATGGAATATTTGGACAATATACAGATAATTTACCTAATAAATCAAAAATGAAAGTTGCTCAACCAGATGAAATTGAATTAGGAGAAGCAAAAATTTATACAGTGTTAAATGACGAAGAAATAGAACCATTTACAATTAATATTACAAAAATTGATAAAAATAATGATATAAAAAATATTTATTTTGAAGTAATAGATGATGAGTTAATAAATAAAACAGGAGGAGTAGTTCAAGGGATGAGTGGATCTCCTATAATTCAGAATAATAAAATAATTGGTGGGGTTACACACGTTATTGTATCTAATCCCACTACTGGAATCGGTATATTTATTACTACTATGCTAAAAAATGGAGAAGCAAAATAATAAAAACAACTTTTTAAGTTGTTTTTATTATAATGTTGTAAAAGAAATAATATGTTATAATAATTGTAAGGAGGTTTTTAATGAAAAAATCTGAAATAAACGAACTTGATGATAATGATTTACAATTAAGATATTATTTAGGAGGATTAACAAAAGAAGGCGAAAATCAATTATGTGATTATTGGCGCTGTAGTATAGACTGTTCATGTTCAACAGTTCCTGATGATGAAAGATTAGTTGAAGTTAAAAACTTTATTAATACACATAATCTAACTAACGAATGTTTTTTAAGATTATCATATTGTTTCTTAAAGGGTTGTATAATGAAATATAAAGGAACTTATAGCCCCTTCTTCATTGAATTAGAGAAAGTTATTAAACCATATAATTTCGTATATACAAAAAGTTTTGAAATACCAGATAGTGATTTTAGAGAAAAAGAACTAGAAAATATTGTTAACGATCCTATCGTAAAAGAATATTGTTCTAAATATCAACTTACTGTAACTGATTTTATTATATTAGCAAAAACAAGTATAAATTACAATTTTTATGGAGTAAAAACGAAAAAAAATCCAGATGGTATTCGTACTTATGAACTTCATGAGCTTAACAACATAATTGATAGTTATGGACTTTATGTATCTCGTGCATATATTGAAGAATATAGAGCACGTCCCCAAACAGCTCGATTAATAATTGATATTAAAGTTGCTCAAAAAAAATATTTAGAATTATTAAAAGAATTACAAACCAAAAATCTTCCTTTAGCAACTTTAATAATTTCCAATGAATTAAGTGAATTAGGTTTTCATTCTAAAAAAGATATAAAAAAATTAATATTATAAAAAAAGCATGACAGAATTTTATATATAAATAAAAAACTAACATCTCTGTTAGTTTTTATTATCTCGAAATTTATTTCGAGTTTCCTATCATAATGGTGCCCAAGGCCGGACTTGAACCGGCACGGGTTTTAACACCCGCAGGATTTTAAGTCCTGTGCGTCTACCAATTCCGCCACTTGGGCAGGACACCTTTTTGATATGACTCTTAAAGTATATCGTAAAATATATTGTTTTTCAAGTATTATTTTTATAAAAACTCATAATATATTAATAAAACAGAAGATTATTAAAAAATACTAGGGAATTGTTGACTTTTAAATTTTAATTATGTTATAATCTTTTTGTTGCTTAAACAACATGGAGGAATACCCAAGTCTGGTTGAAGGGACCGGTCTTGAAAACCGGAAGGTCGTGTAAGCGGCGCAGGGGTTCGAATCCCTTTTCCTCCGCCATTTTTAATTATCGCGGGATGGAGCAGTTCGGTAGCTCGTCGGGCTCATAACCCGAAGGTCGTTGGTTCAAATCCAGCTCCCGCAACCATTTGGTTCCGTAGTGTAG
>CANRAL010000043.1 GCA_947628585.1 uncultured Bacilli bacterium
AATTTCCAGTTTTTCGGGAATTTTATCCTATAATCTTATTTTTTCTAGTTTTCGGGATTTTAGTTTTTTATTCAGTCAAATTATTGTTTTTTTACTTTAATAGTCTTAATAAATAATAGAATAATTATAATTAGTAGAAGAATAATAAAGGCATATATAAAAGTATTATAGATAATCATAACTACTTCAAAATGTTTTTCAATATATAAAGTTATTCCTAAAGTCATAATAATTAAATAACTGTAAGGAAGTACTTTTTTATCATTAAATAATTTTTTTAACCGATTCATAGTCATAGCCATAATAATAAATAAATCTCCTAGCCAAATAAAGGCAATAATGTTTTCCACATTTTCAAAAAAACGGAAGAATTCAATTTTTCTTAAAATTGCATATTCAGGGAAACTAAACATTCTTACTAAAGTATCACCTAAAACACTAGTAATATTAATAATAACAAATACTCCTGAAAGAGTTCCAATTAAATAATTAATTATTCTTTCTTTAAGAGTTACTTTTTCCTCAATTAATAAAAAGGCAGGAGTAACCGACAATGTCGTATAGATTAAAGAAGCTAATAAAATTTTTTTAAAAGGAGTTGTATAAATAGGTAAAAAGAAAGAAATATCCGCGGTTTCCATTAATAAAAATATTTTTGTAATTGTTACAAGTAAACAAATAGGAAAAAGTATTTGAGCAACTCTGCCTAAACATTTTAAGCCTTTGGAAGTAATATAAATTAGTAATAAAATAATAGGAGTACAAATAAGAATTGAAGGTGTATGATTTAAATAATAAGATGATACTAAAGTTGATAAACTTAATAAACTAATAAAAATAATTAAAGAATAAATTATAAAAAAAGTTATTTTAATTAAAATATTAAGCCAATTATTCTTCTTTAAATAATTATTTAAATTATCCTTTATATTTTTAGAATAGTAATCAAGAATGATAATAATTACAATACCTAATAAAGTTCCTAATAAAGCACTAATCCAAGCATCGTTTCCACATAAGGCAAAAATATTGGAAACACCACCTCCGAGAAAGAGAGCTCGGGATAGAAAAAAACTAATAGCCATATTTTGATTTTTAGTTAGCATCTTTTACCTCGTATATTATTCCTTTTTTCGTTATTTGAAATTTAACATTACTTTCAATTTTGGCTTGGGGCCATAATTTATTATTTTTATCTCGACTATGATTATAATAATTTTGTCCCAAATATAAAATATCACTTTTATTATCTTGGAGAATTTCGATAAATTGCGTTATTTCTTCGTTTAAAATATAACTAAATGTTTTTTCAATTTCCGTTATTACTTGGGGGTCTTGTAAATCAAAATTAGGTTGATTTTCTAATACTTGACTTTCCACATCACCATCAATTTTAATTGTATCTTTTGTTACATCAATTTTAATATTTGATCTAAAAATAGAATTACTGAAAATTTTATCATTATATTCGGTATATAAAATAACATTATTAGTTTCATTATTAAGTAAGTTATATAAAGAAGCATATTTTTTATCAAGATAATTTACTAATTTATAATTATGAAAAATAGCCATATCTTCAATTTCTATTTTATTTTTATTAACATTTACTATACTTAAGGCAGTATCTTCACCAAAGGTTAATAGTTCTTGAGCCATATTAATATATTTTTTTTTGATGGCATAACTTCCACTATATTTATCAGCATCTAAAGCATCATTTATACTACTACTAATGACGGGAAGATTTTCACTAGTATTAGATAGTAGTTCTTTAGGATTTTCAGCAATAACTATTTGGAGAGTTTCTCTTATATTATTATTTCTTAAAAGATAATCTAAGATATCTTCTAAATGATTTTCAGCAATTGTTTTACTTATAACTAATAAATCGGTATGAGAAAAATAAGCTCTTTTACGGGTTGAATCACTAGTTAAATCCATAGCAATGGGAAAATTGGCATTTTTTTCAGTTACAGTGTAACTTTTAGTATTAGCACTTTCTTTAGCAACATTATTACTTATTACTTCATAAGTTATTTCATATTCATCATCTTTATAATCAATTCCAATTCCAATTACGATAGCTAGTTCATTAAGTTCATAATAATCATAACAACCAGTTAAAGATAATAAAAGAATAAAAATAATAATTAATTTTTTCATTTAATTAATCTCCTTTTGCTTGTAAGTATTTTTACTTAAAGCTTTACTTCTTTTTAAATCTTTTCTAATTTTAGTTTTAAAAACGGTGTTTTTAAAGTATGTTTTGTTAAAGGGAGCAATTGGAAAAAAGTAAGGTTTATTAAAGGATTCTATGCTAGTAATATAAATTAGAAAATAGATAAAGGCAATGAATAAACCATAAAGGCCTAAAAAAGCTGAAGCAAATAAAAAGACAAAAGTAAAATAGCGCATACTATTAGATATTTCTAAATCGGTGAAAGTTAAAGAAGCAATAAAGGTAACGGCAACAACAATAATAATTATGGGAGAAACTAATCCTGCTTCTACCGAAGCTTGACCTAAAATAATGGCTCCTAAGATGGAAATGGAAGAACCAAACGAGGAAGGAAACCTTAAATCACTTTCTTTTAAAATATCACAAACAATTAACATTAAAATTGTTTCTACAATTAAAGGAAAAGGAACTCCTTCTCTTTGAATTGTAAAATTAATTAATAAATCCATTGGTATAGATTCGGGATTATAACAGAGTAAAGCGTTAAAAAAGGCCGGCGTAATAATTCCAATAAAAAAAATAATTAAGCGTAATATTTTTAAAAAATTAATATTATTACTTTTGGTATAATTATCACTAATAGGATTTAAAAAATCAATAAAAAAGGAAGGAATAATTAAGACAAAAGGAGAAGTGTCAACCACTAAAACAATTTTTCCTCTTAAAAGTTCGATAACAGCATCATCTGGTCGTTCACTATATTTAATAGTAGGGAATAAACTTTTATTTTCATCTTCTATTAAAAAAGAGATACTACTTGAATCCACAATTCCATCTATATCTATTTTATCCAGACGATTCTTAACTTCCTCTACTAATTCTTTATCTATAATATCATCAATATAAAGTACTCCTACACAAGTATTAGTAAGTCGTCCTATAAATTTATTTTCAATTTTTAAGTGACTAGATTTTATTCTTCTTTTAATTAAACCAATGTTTATTTGGTAATTTTCGGTAAAAGCATCTTTAGGACCATTTATAGCAGTTTGTACTTCATTAGGTGCAATACTTCTAGTTAAATCGGCTTTAGTCTCAATAGCATAAATTAAATTATCATAAATTATAACGGTAAAACCATTTGTTAAATAAAATTCAATTGTATCAATATTTTTAATTGTAACTTGGTTGGGCCCCGCTAGAAAATTATTTAAATTATCCTTATTTAAATGAATTTGATTAACGCGATTAGTTAATGGTTTTAAAACATAATCATTTACTTTATCACTTCCCGATAAAGTTTCTAAAAAAATAACATAAATACTACGAAATATATTTAATTTTATTTCTTTAATAACTAAGTCAGGATTTAGTTTAAATTCATTTTGAACTCTTTTAACAATTTTATTCAAAATACTCACCTGTAAATTATTGTTTCCAAAAAATGGAAAAACTATACAATTAAATCATTATTCGACAATTTTTGAAAGAAAAAAAGAGTATATTTAAAAAAGGTGATAAGAAATGACTATATATATTGACTTAGTTATCATTTTAAATTTTTGTTATGATTTTCTGCTTTTAATGACTGTAGATATAACCTTAAAACGTAATACTAAAATAAGGAGAATGGTAATAGGAGCTTTAATTGGTAGTTTAGCTTTACTTTTATTATTTTTAAAAATCAATAATATTCTTTTATTTCTTTTTAAAATATTCATAAGCATAATTATGGTTATAGTTACATATAGTTATAAAGATTTAAAATATACATTTAATAATTTATTTTATTTATATATGTGTAGTGTTATTCTCGCCGGTTTTTTATATTTATTAAATGTTAATTTAAGTTATCGTAATATTGGCTTAGTATTTGTTAATAATGGCTTAAGTATTAATTATTTAGTTTTATTATTTTTAGCTCCTTTAATATTATTTTTATATATTTATCAAAATAAAAAAATTAAAAATTTCTATCATTATATTGTCGATGTTAAAATAGTTTTTAACGATCAAGAAAATATTTTAGTTCAAGGATATATTGATACAGGAAATGTTTTAAAGGATCCTATTACTAATAAGTATATAATTTTGTTAGAAAATAATTTACTTAATTTGGCAAATAAAAGGCCTATATATGTTCCTTTTGTAGCTTTAAATAAGAAAGGATTACTGGAATGTTTTAAAATAAATTATATTGAAATAAATAATCAAAAATTTAGTAATTATTTAGTAGGAATACATAATGGTTATTTTCATTTAGAAGGTATTAATTGTTTATTAAATAGAAAATTATTGGAGGAACTATGTTTAGAAAATTAATTTTAAAATTAAAAGCTAAGTATAATGAAGTATTTTTCGTGGGAGCAACGGATAAATTACCACCACCTTTAAGTAAAGAAGAGGAAACAAAGTATGTTATAAGAGCTCAAGCGGGAGATATTGAAGCAAGAAATATATTAATTGAACACAATTTAAGATTAGTAGTTTTTTTAGCAAAAAAATACGAAAATACAACTTATGATATAGAAGATTTAGTTTCCATTGGTTCTATTGGTTTAATAAAAGGTATTAATACCTATAAATTAGATAAAAATATTAAATTAGCAACTTATGCTTCAAGGTGTATTAGTAATGAAATATTAATGTTTCTTCGTAAAAATAAAAAAAGAAAAACCGAAGTATCTTTAGAAGAAACATTAAATTATGATGCCGATGGTAATGAATTACATTTAGAGGATATATTAGGAACCGAAATTGAATTAGTTCCCAATATATATGAAGAAAAAATAGATAAAGAATATTTAGCCAAAGAAATAGCAACTTTAAATAATCGAGATAAAGAAATTATGGTTTTAAGATATGGTTTAAATAATGGTAAAGAGTATACTCAAAAAGAAGTAGCTGAATTATTAGGTATTTCGCAATCATATATATCGCGTATTGAAAAAAAAGTAATTAAAAAATTAAAGCAAATAATGCAATAAGCTAGAAATTTGACAATAATTTCTAGTTTTTACTTTAGTAAAATTTTGTAAAGTTTTATTTTTTGAAAACCAAACCATTGATATATATATATATATAGTAAAATGGGCTATAGGTAGAATATTTAAATAAAAAATATGTAAATAAGATAAATGATAAATTGTAAATTACATCTAAGATGATGTATACTAATATTAAGAAGATAAAAGAACATAATAATGAAAAGAGGTTTGTTATGGAGAATAAAAGAAAGTCATTAATATTATTGATTCTAGGAATATTTGTAATATTAATAGTTGTAGTAGGAGCAACTTATGCTTATTTTCAAAGTGTAAATGGTAATACTACTATAGCTAATATAAATGCGACAACCGGTACAATTGATAATTTAACTTTTAGTATGGATGATATTGATGTAAGTACGGATAATATTGAAGATAATCATAATATAGATAAAGAAGAAAGTAGTAAAATAGTAATAAATGCAACCGAAGAAAACTTTGGAAAAAATGGTAAAAGTTTAGGTGATGGTATAAAGGCTAAAGCTCATTTAAAAGCCAATAATACAACCAATGTAGCTAGTAGTAAATATAATGTCTTTTTTGTAATGGAAGAAAAAGAAAATAAATTAATATATACAATGGATAGTAAACATCCTGAGTTAATATTAACAGTAAATGGACCAAATGGTGAAATAAAAGAAATAGATGGATTAGTATATCATGAAAAGGATGAAAAAAATCCTAATGATGTAAGTGGCTTTGATATAACCGGGAAATCTGGAAGTTTTGCGATAAAAGTAGGAGAAGAAATAGAAGTAACAAAAAATGATAATGGTGAAAAGGAAGAAGAATGGGAAATAAAAGTAACATTAATAAATTTAGATAATGATCAAAATAGAAATACAGGAAAAGAAGTAACAGGAGAAGTAGTAATAACAACCGATACAATGGAAACATATAAACTAGCCCATATAAATAATGTAAGTATAGATGAAAAAACAGTAGATAGTATAACAACAACATTAAAATTTGATGAAAAAGGAACAGCTGGAATAAAAGAATATTATTTTGCTAAAGAAGAAAAAGGGAAAGTAGGAGAAGTAGTTCCAGCAAGTTTAGAAGATGTAAAAATATGGGAAAAAGAAAGTAGTCCCACCCATATATTTACAAATTTAACAAGTGATACCAATTACATAATATATGGATATGCAGTAGATAATAATGATTTTAAAAGTAATGTATATGAAACCGAAATAATAGCAACAGCTAAGAAATTACCCGAAATAAAAAGTATAGAAGTAATAAGTAAAAGTTATAATGAAATAAGTATTCAAATAGAAAGTGAAGAAGGGGATAAAGGAATAAAAGAATATGAATATGAAATAAGTGGAGCAACAATAAATCCTGGAAGAATAGAAAAAGATAGTGAAAAAACACATACCTTTGAAGGATTAGAAGAAGAACAAGAATATACAATAAAAGTAAGAGCAATAGATAATGAAGGAGATAAATCAACAGATAGTGTAAAAACTGAGACAACAGAAAAAAAGATGATAGGAAATGTATGCAAAGGAAAAGAATTTGCAAGTTGTATAAAAGAAAATTATGAATTAGATAAAAATATATATTTTCATAATGCTGACTTAGACGGAGGAGCAGAAGATGATTCTTATCGTTATGCTGGGTCTGATGAAGAAGTTAAAAACTATGTTTGCTTAGATGGGGGAGTAACAACAACTGGACCATGTGGTAATGGTGATGCAGACCTTTATCGAATAATAGGTTTATTTAAAAATGATAGTAAATATGAGATAAAATTAATTAAATATGACTATGCGACAAGTGCTCAATTAGGAGAAGAAGGAGCATATAATGGAGCATATAGTTCTACAAAAACTAACTACAAAGGAAACCAAGATAATTTAGCAAATATAGGAGGATACTTTTGGACAAGCAGTGACAATGAAGTAAATGAATGGGCAGGAAGTACATTGGAAGAAATAGGAAGTGAATTAAGAAAAACAAACTTAAATGATTATTACTTAAATACATATTTGAAAGTAAAAAAGGGGTTAGATATCGATAACTTAATAACAACCCATACTTGGAGCTTAAACGGACATAGTACACCTAGTGTAACTCCAAAAATAATGTATAATAATGAAATGGATAAAGTAGAGAATAGTAATCCAAGCGTACCAACCAAAACAAAAACATTTCCAGATAAAATAGGTTTAATGTATGCCTCAGACTATGGATATGCAGCCAGTCCAAGTAGTACTAATAACTGGAATATAAATTTATATAATTACAGTAATTATATATCAAATAACTGGATATATAGGGGATTAAATGAATGGACTATTTCCCGTCATTCGGCGCTTAGTAACCGTGCATTTTATGTGAACAGCATTGGCTATGTCAATACCTACAGCAACAGCATTTTTAATCTCGCGTATGGTGTGCGTCCTTGCTTCTATCTTTCATCAAGTGTTCAAATTGAAAGTGGTGATGGCAGTCATGATAGTCCATATCGCTTAACTTTGTAATTAATTATCAAAATAAACAAATTATTAAAATAAATTGACAAGGAAAAAATAAAAAAGTATACTATAAGTATGTTACCGGTTAGGTAACGCCTATGGGTTGGCGCTACACCAATATAATTTGGTTAGCGCTTATTTTTATGGTATCAACTTGTAAATAATCAAGATGAGCATAATTATAATTACTAAAAGAATACTTTCTTTTTTCATTGCCATCACCTACTTTCATTAACAAAGATGAGTATAAAACCCCCTCGTAAAAATTACTCATAAATGTGGTAGGCGCTACTAACCAGTAACAAAGACTTTATTATAAGAGAAAAATAATCAAAATCAAGGCTTTCGACAAAACAAGATAAAAAATGACAATTTTCTTGCTTTTTGTTTTAAGTAAAATTTTGTAAAGTTATTTTTATATATATATGGTTGCAACCCATAAACACTAATTTTTAATTTTTAAATTTAAATTTTACAAAATTTAACAACAAGA
>CANRAL010000044.1 GCA_947628585.1 uncultured Bacilli bacterium
TAACAGATAAAAATGGAAAAGGATTCACACCAATAGGTTATAGTAATGTTAATGCCTTTTTAGGTAATTTTGATGGATTAAATAATAAAATAAGTAATTTATGGATTTATAATACAAAAAATGAAGATCAAAGATTAGCATTTATAGGTTATTTAATTGGTGGCAGTATAAAAAATTTAACAATATCGGGAGAAGTCAAATCAACAGGAACTACACCTCTTGGAGGTTTAGTTAATAGAATAGCAAATAGTTCAGTAGATAATTGCATTAATGAAATAGATATAACAACAAATGGTAAATCTTATGCTATAGGTGGATTGGTTGGTTGGTCAGATGGTGATGCAACAATAACAAATAGCATAAATAGAGGAAATATTATAACCAATGGAGGCTATAATGGTGGAATTATTGCTGGAAATCAAGGCGGTACTTTAACAATAGATAATTGTAAGAATTATGGTACAATTGAAAATAATTTAGGGCGTGAAGGAGTAGGAGGTATAATAGGAGATATTTATGGTAATGCCAAAAAAACAATAATAAAAAATAGCGTTAATTATGGGGAAATTAAAATAGATAGTAAAGAAAATTATGAATTATTTGCTGGTGGAATATTTGGAAGAAACAAAGCAGAATTAGAAATAATAAATTCCCATAATGAAGGAGTTATTAATATAAATGGAACTACCTCAATAAATGTCGGAGGATTGGTAGGATTATCAACTGATAAAACTATAATAACTAATAGTTATAATATAGGAGAAATAAATTCAACATCAAGTGGAACAACTGGAAATAGAGTAGGAGGATTAATTGGTTTAATTAATTATGACGATTCAACAAAAATTTCAAAAATAGAAAATAGTTATAATAAAGGCAATATAAACGGAGGAGATAGAACTGGGGGTATTTTAGGCGCAATATTTAATAATGCAAAATTAATAATTAACAGAAGCTATAATACAGGAACTATAATAAATGGTAAAAGTGATACTGATTATAATTATGTCAATAGTATAGAAACTGGAGGCATTATCGGTCAAGTATGGGATGGAGCAACCATGTATATTTTAAATTCTTATAATCAAGGTGAAATAATATCTAATCCTAAAAATATTAATGCTCATGCGGGAGGAATTATCTATAGTATTGAAAATAATAGCAATGGTAATAAAAAAAGTAATGGCTATATTATAAATTCATATAATAAGGGTAAAATTACTGCCAAAAATAGTGCTAAAGGCATAAGTGGAGTAGATGGTATTAGTACTATTTCTTTAAATAATGTTTATAACATTGGAGAATTAGATGCTCCTTCAAAAGCGGAACTAATTGCTGTTTATCAAACTGGAGAAATAAAATCTGCAGATAATATCTATTATAAAGAAGGATTATCGCCTTCTAATCAAGAAATAAATGCTACTCCTTTAAGTGAAAATATTATGAATAGTCAAAGTTTTGTTAACACATTAAATGATAATATTAAAACAATTGATTTAAAAGAAATAGATCCATTACTAGATGGTTATACCTTAAGTAAATGGAAATTAGGTAGTAATGGTTATCCAACATTAGATTATTAAATTGATATGCATTTAAAAAAATATGAAAAAGTAAGTGATAAAAAGCTTATTTTTTTTGACGTTTAATTTTTAATAAAAAAATTATAAATAAAAAAAGGAAATCGACCTTCTAAGGGGAATATATATAAGTGAAAGAAGGTTTTATGACTAAGTTAAAAACAAGATGGCTGACATGCAAATATGATAAAGTATTTAAAAGTATTATGTTAAGTAATAATTATATGTTTTTAAATACTTTATTAACCGAAGTTATAGGTACTAAGGAAGAGGTAATAAATAATTTATCTACGGAACATAAAGTAAAGAATATAAAAGAAAGAGTAAAGATAATGGACTCTCTAGTAGAGACTAGAGATGCTTATGTTAATATTGAAGTAAATAGTAATATAAGTAAAAGTATTAAAAAAAGGAATTTTAAATATATAACAAGCCTTTATAATCAGTTAACAGGTAATAGTAAAAGTTATAATAATGAAAAGAAATTTTATCAAATAAATTTAAATTATGGAAATAAAGGAAAAATAAAAAGATATAATCATTTTATGCAAGATAATAAAACCGGGAAAAAGTATATTGAAAATTTACAAATAGTAGAAATAAATATGGATTATTTAAAAGAATTATGGTATTCTAAAGATGAAAAAGTAAAAGAATATATTCATGTATTAATGCTATGTTTAGATAAAGAAGAATTAGAACAATTAAGAAAAGAAAGAAAGGAAGATGAAATAATAATGGCATATGAAAAGGAAATGAAAAAAATGAATGAAGAATTTGTATTTAATTGGGACTATGAAAAGGATAATGAAATGTTAATAAATACAATAAAAGAAGATGCGGAAGAAGAAGGTATGAAAAAGAAACAAATTGAAATTGCTAAAAATTTATTAAAAATAAATTTACCAATAGAACAAATAGCTAAAGTAACTAATTTATCAAAAGTACAAGTTCAAAAATTAATTTAAAACATATATTTTTATAATGATGCTAATTGATATAATAATTTTAATAATAATTTTAAATTGTCATTTTTAAAAAAGTGTGTTAAGATACTTAGCACGGAGTTGATTAAATGGAATCGGAAATTAACCAAGATTTGGAAATTATGAAAATAAGAAAATATTTATTAAAAATGACTCAATATATTTTAATTGGAAAAAAGATTAATATTGATTTAAATTATGCTTATTCCTTGTTAAAAATAGCTTTAGAAAATAATAGTTTAACCATTAATGAAACCATTATTATTTCTAAAGGTTTAATTATTAATCAATTCAAAGTTCAATCTAAAGAAGAAAGCGAATTAAATGAAGAAATAACATTTAAATTAAAAAAATTAATTAAATATTTAAATAATGATTTAATTGAAGAAAATGCCAAAAATTATGGACCTTACATTTGTCAAAATATATTAAATAGACAATTAGAATTAGTACTTTAAAGTACTTTTTTAATTTATTAAAATTTAATATTAATTTGCTTATGAAAATATAATGTAGTATAATTAATAGTACCAAGAGGTGAAACAATTTGGAAAAAATTAAAAAATTTTGGCAAAAAAATAAGATATTAGTGGTATTAGTTGCCATTTTATTTGCTTGTTTTATTGCCATTTGTGTAGTTGTTGCTACTTACTTTTTTGGGGGCAGTGAAACAGTTTATGGAGATCGTTTAAAAGATATTGATAAACATCCAATTACTGAAGATTTAAAAAATGAATATATTTCTTCCTTAGAAGATTTAGAAGAAATTGAAAGTGTTACTTTTAGTACTAAAGGAAGAGTTATTTATATAAGAATAAAATTTGTTGATGATTATTCCTTAGTTGAAGCTGAAAGTAAAGCAGCAGCTTCTTTATCCAATTTCACGGAAAATATTTTAAGTTATTATGATTTAAACTTTACTATTACTGCAGATAAAACCGAAAATAGTGATGGCTTTACTTTAATGGGAGCTAAAAATACCGCGAGTGATAGTATTGTTTGGAATAATATGACTAAAACAGAAAGTGCTGAGTAATCATGAAAAATAAAAGAAGAATTATAATTATTTTATGTACTTTTTTAGTTTTACTAGGAGTAGGTAGTTTATTTATATTTTATTTAAATGATAAAGATAATAAATTAACTGTCAATGAAAGAAATTGGATAAATAATAATATAGATAGTGTAGAAAATATTAATATAATTAATAATGCTAATGTTTTTGGTAAAAATGCCGAAGGTGTTTTTTATGATTTTCTAAATGATTTTTCATTAGAATATAAAATGCATCTAAATCCTATTACTTATAATTATGGAAGTAATTTGGAGGGAATAACTTTAGCTTTAAAAAATAATTTAGGAGATAATGATTTAGTATTTTATACAGATCATTATGTATTAGTTAGTAAAAAAGAAGAAATCATTATTAATAGTGATAACTTACTTAATAAAAGAATTGGTATAAATATTAATAATGAAAATTATATTAAGACTTATTTAAATAATCTTAGTTTTCAAACCTTTATTACTGATGATGAATTATATCAAGCTTTAAATAATAATGAAATAGATTATATGGTGGTTCCTTTAATTCAATATTTAGATTTAATTTTAAGTAATAATTATAATATTGTTTATCATTTTGGGGATATACCAGTATACTATGTTTTACAAAAAAATGATGAAATATTAAGTACTATTTTAGCTAAATTTTATAGTTCATGGCAAAAAAATTTAGAAAAATATTTCTTTAAACATGAATTTGAATTATTCTTAACTAGTTTGAATATTACGGATGCACAAGTTGACAAATTACAAAGCGTTGTTCATAATTATGGATTTGTTAATACTAGTCCGTATGAAGTAATTATGGGAGGAAAATATGGGGGTATAGTAGCAGTTTATTTAAGTAATTTTTCTCAATTTGCCAATGTTGATTTTAATTTTGTAAAATACCATAATTTAACAAAATTTAATGAAGCCTTAGAAAATAATAATATTGAATTATACTTTAATTATTATAATTTAAATAATAATGATACTACGATAAATGGACCAATAATTAAATATAATATAATTACTAAAAAGAGTAATAGTAATGTGGTAAATTCTTTAAATTCTTTAAAAAATAAAACTGTTTTTGTCGAAAATAATAGTAAATTAGCCAATTATTTAAAAACAATAAGTAATATAAATATAAAAGCTTATGATAATTTAAATAATTTACGCAAAGAAATTAAAAAAATAAAAGATGAATATTACATTATGATAGATAATAATATATATGAATATTATCAAAATAATTATTTTAAAGATTATATTATAAGTTATACTAATAGTTTAAATGGAGTTTATGAATTTAAAGTTCGAAATAATGATATATTAGCTAATTTAATGAAAAAATATTTTAGTACTTTAGATAAAAAAGTAATGGAAACTAAAGGATTAGAAAATCATTATGAAGTAACTAAAACTGGTTCAATTATGAGTCAAATTGCGAAATATGTAATTGCTTTAATACTAATATTAATTGTTATTGTTATTATTATAATTAAAAAAAGTAAAAAGATAACTGTGGCTCGAAGAATAAAAAAAGATGATAAAATGAAATTTATTGATCAGTTAACTAGTTTAAAAAATCGAAATTATTTAAATGAAAATATAAGTGTTTGGAATAATAATACGATTTATCCTCAAGCGATAATTGTTGTGGATTTAAATAAGATTCAAGAAATAAATGATGTATATGGGTATGCTGAAGGTGATAAGCAAATTATGGCTTTAGCTAATGCTTTAATTAAAACTCAATTAGATAATAGTGAAATAATGCGAACGGATGGTAATGAATTTGTTATTTATGTTGTTGGTTATAGTGAAAAACAAGTTTCTAATTATATGCATAAGTTAACAAAGGAAATTGCTAAATTGCCATATGACTTTGGAGCAGAATTTGGTCATAGTATGATAATGGATAATATTAAAACAATTGAAGATGCTATGAATGAAGCAGTGGAAGATATGAAGAAACAAAAGGAGACAAATGAAAAATAAAATAAGGGAAGGTTTTAAGGATTTTTGGAATAATTTTAAAATAGTCATTTCGCGTCCAGAAATGGCTATTTTGCCAGGCCAATTAGCCTTCTTCTTTGTTTTAGCAATTGTTCCAACTATAACCTTAATAAGTTATGGGGCTGCTTTTTTGAATCTATCGACCGATGCAATTTCTAATTTTTTAACTCATGTTTTTTCCGCGGATGTTGCCGATATGCTTTTGGAAGTTTCTAGTATTCATGAAGGAGGCATTACTTTTTTAATAACTATCTGTATTGGTTATTGTATTGCCTCGAATGGAGCGGCTTCAATAATAATCACTTCTAATGCTATATATGGCGTAAAAAATAATGATTTCTTTCGGCGGCGGATTAAAGCTATTGTTATGACATTTATATTGATTTTATTATTTATCTTTATGTTAATAGTTCCGGTATTTGGTAATAAAATTATTGAATTAGTTCAAATTGCTAATTTATCTCCAGGGTTAATTGCTAATATTACTAAAATAATTAGCTTTTTACAAGGTCCAATAACTTGGGTTATAATTTATTTCTTTATTAAAATTATATATGCTATGGCTCCGAATAAAATGGTAGAAAGTAAAAATGTGGGATATGGAGCAGTATTTACAAGTTTCTTTTGGATAATTGCTACTTATATTTATTCATTTTATATTTCCCATTTTGCCAATTATAAAGCTTTCTATGGCGGTCTAGCTAACTTAGTAATGTTAATGTTATGGTTTTATTTATTAGCTTATGTTTTTACTATAGGAATAGCATTAAATTATCATAAAGAAGAAAAACAATTAGAAAAAACTGGTACTTTAAAAATTAAAAAATAGGATAAATTATAAATATGTACTCCAGGTATTACTAAAGTACATATTTACTTTAATATTGTCGAGTATTCTTTACTCTATATATTGAGGAGTAATATCTAGGATCCCAATTGCGATTGGGATTTTTTTTATTTAAAAAATTATGTTAAACATTAGTTAAAATTTCACCGATTTGTAATATAGATAACAAACAAAGATAAACTTTGTTTGAAATAAT
>CANRAL010000045.1 GCA_947628585.1 uncultured Bacilli bacterium
AATTAAAACATCACAAAGCCTTATAAACACTGGGCAAAATGATGTTTTTTTATTGCTTTAACTGTCAAACTCGGGTTATCACACATTTTTATAGCTTCATCAAAATCCTCAGCTTTAAAACTGTCACGATCGAATACTACAAATATTTTTCCATACGGAATTATATTATAATTATGTTTATCAATTTCAATTTGTAAATCTGTTGCTTTAACTAAGGAAGTTGTATTCATTCCCTTTCCAACCACTTTTACTTTAAGCCGGTACTTAATATCAATTTTTTTATTTATTTCCTCTATGGCTTTTTCAAAATAATTTGGTTCAGTTTTTTTTCCTTCACATACTATTAGCCAATTACTTGAACGTTGCCTTTCAACATTTTCTTTTCTTTTTTTTCTTTCGGCTAGACGTCTTTTGTATAAATTATCGCTTCCCATCTTTGCCTCTATTGATTAAAAGGAATAGCTCCAAATTGACCTGAAAGATATTTTTTTTCATAATCAGCATCAGGACGTAAATTCCGAAATTCAGATAAAGAATATAATTTAGATTTTCCATCTTGGTCTTTATCTACTAAATATAATTGATCTCTTCTTAAATCATTACTATTAAAAAGAAAGGTTGAATGGGCGGTATAAATTAATTGCGCATTATTTTTATTTATCGTTTTATCCATATACATATTTACGATTTTTTTAAATAATAGGGGATGTAATTTTACGTCAATTTCGTCAATGCAAAGTAATCCCCCGGTCTCTAAATTTTTTAAAATAGTAGGCATAATATTGAATATTCGAATAGTACCATTAGATTCTTTATATAAGGGAATCATTATAGGCATCTCTGAATTATCAATATTTTGATGAATACCGCTTATATTATATTGTTTTCCATCTTCCGTATCTAAAGCATCAATTTTGATTCCTAAAAGGCAAGGATCAAATTCATTAATAATATGTTGAAATTTTTGAAATATAGAATTATTTTGATTTAAAATTTCGATACTAGTTTTTTTTAATTCACTTTCAATTCTAAAATCAAATTTATAAATATAATCAAATAAATCACGAAAAATTCCATTAGATTCTTTAATAGCAACATTACTTAATACTAATAGTTTACTTGTATTTAAATTAGAATCTTTGCCAAACAAATTCCAAGTTTTTTCATATTTGGCATAAGATTTACCAAATGCAACTTTATTATTAATTCTTTCAAAAATAATTTTTTGTTTTGCTCGAGTATTTAAAGTAAACTTTTTAGTATATAACCATTCTTCGTTAATTTGTTCTTTATTTAAAGAAAAACCATAACGATATTCTTTATCTTTTAAACAAATAGAAACTTCATATTCGCTATCTTTCTTAAGACTTTTTATACTAAAGGCAAAAGGATTAACCGGTAAATTATTTTTAATATCAATTTGATTTGAAAATTTTACAAAATTAAACATAAAGTTTAGAGCCTCTAGTGCACTAGTTTTACCTGATGCATTTGCCCCATGAATAGCTATAACCGGCAAAATGTTATTACCATTAATATTAATCGTTGATTCGATATGTCTCTTTTCTTGAGTAGCCATTAAATCCAAAATATTTTCTTCATAAAAACATTTATAATTTTTAAATTTAAATTGAATTAGCATAATAATTCCTCCTTGTTATGATTAATATTAACATTTTTTTACTGAAAAGTAAACTTTTAGGAGAAAATTTCTCTTAAAAGTGCAAAATAATACTGTCATTATTTTATTAATATATGAAAAAATTTAAAAAATATTATCTAAAATAACTAAAAGTTGTTAAATTTTCATAATCTTATATTGAAAAAACTTTAAATTTTGATATAATGTTTAAAGAAATCAAATGCAAAAGGAGGTTAACTTATGGCAAAAAAAGAAAATAGAGTTAGAGCACAACTTAAATGCCCTAATTGTGGTTTTGAAATTAGACCTACAGAAAAAAATAAGAAAAATACTACAGAACGTTTAGAACTTAATAAATATTGTCCTAAATGTCGTAAAACTGTAACTGTTAAAGAAAAAAGATAAAAAAAGGTGAGAAAATGGATATTAATATTAATGATATAAAAAACGGAATGACTATTATTATTGATGGTAATTTATGTAATATAGTAGAGTTTCAACATGTTAAACCTGGTAAAGGACCTGCTTTTGTTCGCATTAAATTAAAAAATTTAAGAACTGGTTCGATAGTAGAAAATACTTATAATACTAATATTAAAATAACGAGAGCCCATATTGATAAAGTAAAAGCTCAATATTTATATAATCAAGGTAATAGTTATGTATTTATGAATAATGAAACTTACGATCAAATTGAAATACCTAAAGATACTTTAAAAGATAATACTAATTTTATTAAAGAAGGTATGGAAATAGATATCGATAGTTATGAAGGGGAAATAATTGGTATTACTTTACCTGAAAAAGTAGAATATGAAGTTATTGAAACAGAACCAGCAGTTAAAGGTAATACAGCCACTAATGCTACTAAAGATGCTAAAATTGAAACTGGTTATGTTGTAAAGGTACCTTTATTTATTAATGAAGGAGAAAAAATAATTATTTCCACCAAAGATGGAAAATATTCTTCAAGGGCTTAAAAAAGTGATTATTCACTTTTTTATTTATTAAAGGATAATTATGAAATTTAATATTGTTAAAGAAAATAAAAGTATTAATCTATTATTAGATATAATTAATAAATATACAAATCTTTATATTAAAAAGAAAGAAAATGAAATAGAATTAATAAAAATAAATAGTTTAAAAACTTTAATGGAAAATAGTAATATACCAATTTCCTATCGTAATGAAAGTATAAATATTTTAAATAAAGAAATGGTTCGCTTAAATAAAGAAAATGAAAATGTTAGTAATATAGTTAATGTTGCTTATAATGAATTAAAAAATAATAATAATAATAATATAACTAAAGATTTAGATGAAGACTGGTTAATTAACTTTTTTTATCATGCTAAAAGAGTTAATTTAGATGATATTCAATATATTTTTGGAAAAATTCTCGCGGGAGAAATATCTAATCCGGGAACTTATTCTAAAAGATTATTAAATATATTAATTGATTTAAGTAAAGAAGAAGCTGAAAGTTTTACTAAAGTAGCTAGTTTAACTTTAAATGATGATAATCATGCTTTTATTGTTTCTAATGAAAATATTTTAAATAAATATAATGTAACAGCCCATGATATTATTTTATTAGATGAAGCTAAATTAATTAATTTAGAAGAATTAACAATGAGTGAGGCTAATAAATATGAATATAATGGTTATTTAATTGATTTATTTAATGATTATCCCGTATTTTATGTTTTTGTTTTAACTAAAGCGGGAAAAGAGTTAGTGGATATTTTAAATAAAGGGATAAATATTAATTATTTAAAAGATATAATTGAAAATTATGAAATAAAAGCCTTAAAATACACTAAAATTATAGAAAAAAAGGGTAAAGATAATTACATATTAGATGAAAAAGATGAAAATATAGTGAATAATTCCCTAATTTCTGGGAAAAATTAAAGTGTAAAAAAATATTAAAATGTTCTTGACAACTTTTAATATTTAGAGTAATATAATTGTAGAAAGGAGAAGATTGGAAATGAAGAATTTCAAAAAGGTTGTATTTGGTTTACTAGCTATGCTAGTAATGGTTACGGGTGTTAATGCTGTTTATGATGAAGATATCGTTTCTTTACATGATTTAGCAGCATGTCTTACTAGCACTGAAGATAGTGTTTATTGTAAATTAACTGCTGCTAGAGGCTTAGGTGATGATTACACTATTAAAAGTAAAGATTTAACTTTAGTTATTGCTGATAACGCATTAATAAATATGGGTGCATCTAAGACAATTAAAGTTGCTGATGGTGCTAAATTAACAATTATTACTGAAGGCAATGGAGTACTAAATTTATCAAAAGCTATCGAAGTTGAAACTGGTGGTTCATTAGTTGTTAAAGGTAAAGTTACTCAAACAGTTGATTCTCAAGGATTAATTTATGTTGCAGGAGATACTACTGCTGCATCTGAAGACCCTCGTGCACCTCATGCTGTTAAAACAACTTCTTTAGTTGTTGATAGTAGTGCAGTTATGACTAATACTAAACTTGCTGGTTGGGGTGTTAGTACTGTCGGTTATGCTCAAATTACTTTAAATGGTGATTGGCTAACTCTTGGCGAAACTGTTGTATTAAATGGTACAAGCAATGCTGCAGTTGATATTAACGGTGGAAAATATGTTTCAAATGGAGGAAATGCAATTGCATTACGTGCTTCAACAAAAGCTGATGTTGTAATTAATGATGGTACTTTCAAATCTACTGCTTCTAATACAATTGATGTTAATGGTGGTTCTTTAACAATTAATAAAGCTGTTGTAGATGCTACTAATAATGGAAGTGGTACTGGAAAGGCTGTACATGTAAGTAATGCTTCATTAATAATTAATGATGGTACATATACTGTTGATAAAACTCAAGTATTACACATTGAAAATAATAGTGTTGCTGAAATAAATAATGGTGTATTTACTTCTGATTTAAGTAGTAGTGCATTTGCTACTCATTTAGTTGGAGCTGATGCAAAAGTTACTGTTAATGGTGGTGAATATACTGGTAACATTAATACTTTAGCATCTGTTAAAGGTGTAGTGGCTGAAGGCTTAACTGCTGTTAGAATTGGAAATACTGTTTATGTTGGTAAAGAACATAAATTAGATATTGAAGTTGTTGAAGAAAATGGTAAGAAAATTGAATTACGTACTCCACAAACTTTATTAGGAGGACATACTTACACATTAAAATATTTAGAAGATAACAGATACTTAAAAGTTGAAGCTAATGAAGGTTATGTTGCTAAATATGTATTAGTTGTAGGTAGTGAACAAACTCTAGTTAAAGACGGAGAATTCACAATGCCTGATTCTGATGCAAAATTAGTTGTAACATTTGTTACACCTGATGAATTAAATCAAGAAATGCAAAATCCTGTAAACCCTGATAACGGCGGAGAAAACGACGGAGAAAAGGGCGACGAAAATACAAATACAAACCCTGGTACTTTTGACGGAATTGCTACTATCGTAACCATGGCAGTTTCAAGTTTAAGTGCTGCTGGATATTCAATTAAGAAAATTGTTAGAAAATAATTTCTTAATTATCCAATTTTTTAGAAAAAAGGTGCAATAAAGCATCTTTTTTTTGGTTGTAATATTCTTTATTTTGATGTAAAATAATATTGTTAAATGAAGGTGAAATAAATGAAAAAAGTTATAAAAGAGAAAACTAGTGAGGAAGGTAATAAAAAGGGCGCTAATAAGCCTAAAATGCGTTTAAAAGTATGGGTATGGTTATGCTTTGGTATTGTTTTTGCGGTTGCCTTTGCCATTTGTGGTTTTTATTATTATCGTTGGGCGCAAGATAATCAAAGTATTAAAAGAATTGAAAAGGAACTAGAAAGTATTGAAGTAGAGGAGTTACCTGTCGATACGGAACAAGAAGAAATCGTTAATCCTCCGGAAGAAAATACTTCATCTGGTCCTAATGATTATTGGGATTATATTAAATTACCTTTAATTAGTGTCGATTTTACCGAATTAAAAAATAAAAATAGTGATACGGTAGCTTTCTTACAAGTAAGTGGAACAAATATTAATTATCCTGTAGTTCAAACTACTGATAACGAATATTATTTAACTCATTCCTTTGATCGGAAAGTTAATTCCGCGGGTTGGGTATTTAGTGATTATCGAAATAATTTAACTAATTTAAAGGATAATAGTGTTATTTATGCGCATGGTCGGGTAAATAAAACGATGTTTGGTTCTTTAAAAAATATTTTAGAAAGTAATTGGTATAATGATACGGAAAATTATGTCGTTCATTTAGCTACTCCTGAAGTAAGTTATTTATTCCAAGTAATATCTGTCTATCGGATACCTAATGAAACTTATTATATTACGACTAATTTTGGGACGAAAGAATCAAAACAAAAGTTTATTGATACTATCTTAAGTAGAAGTGAATATGATTTCCATGTCGATGTAAATACTAATGATAAATTATTGACTTTATCTACTTGTTATAATCAAGGGGATAGAGTAGTATTACACGCTAAACTAATAAAAAAACAAGCTCAATAAAATGAGCTTTTTGGATGCTTTTACTTAAAAATTATTTAAAACTTTAGCAAATGCTAGAGTTTTTTGTTTAAATTTATATAAAATTATAAAAAAATTAAAGTTGTTCGCCCATATTCGACAAATATTTCTGTGCTGGTGTGCTATAGTAGGATTATTTTTAAAAGAAAGGCGGTGAAAAAATGGTAACTAAGGAAGAAGTAAAAAATCTTACTTTAATGGATGATACTTTATTTAAAGAAGCTTTAAC
>CANRAL010000046.1 GCA_947628585.1 uncultured Bacilli bacterium
CCTAAATTTCTATACTTATCAACATTAAAAAAAGATAGATTTCTTTTTTTCTATCTTTTTAGGTCTGAATAGTTACTCTTGATATATATATATATATATAGTATAATGGGGCTAGAATGATATTTTATAAAAAATAAGAAGGAGGTATTAAATGTTAAAAGTAAATAAAAAAATATTAATTTTTTTAAGTATTTTAGTAATAATTACATCCTTTTTAATAATAAATGTATATATAAAAAATAAAAATAAAATAATCTTAAAAAATAATAATGATAAATTAGTAAGTATAAAAGTTCAAGATGAAAATGGAGACTATATTGATTCAGAATTGACAACATGGCCAACAACAGATTGGTATATTTTTGATAAAGAAGCAAGTACATGTGAAAATGGGGGAGAAGTAAATTTTGAAAATGGGCAAATAGTATTAAGTACAAATGGTAGTGAAAAATGTACGATTTATTTTAAGTTAAAATATAAAGGAGATAGTCGAAAAGTAATTGAAAAGGCTTTAGAAAAACAAGATGATGTAACATGTACGGCAAATGTATATAGTCCTTTAGTTGAACTTGATGGCGAAACTTATTTATCTGGAGATAATGAATGTATAGATTTTAACTATGTATGGTATTCTGGAAAATTATGGCGAATAACTCAAATAAATTCCGATGGAACTATGAAGATGATAACCCAAAATGCTATGACGGGGCTTCATTTTGGAGCTACATCTGATTTTGAAAGCTCTTGGGTTTATCAATGGTTAAATGAAGATTTTTTAGATACCTTATATAATGTTGATAATATTTTAGTAAAAGATGCTAAATGGGAATTAAGTTCTTATTATAATTATGACAAAGGAGAAATTTATAAAACAGTTACTTCAACGGTTGGTTTATTAAACCCTTTTGAATATGGTATAGGTAGTAGAACAATAATAACGTCAAATGCTTTAAAATATCTAGTTAATAGTTATAATTGGTGGTCATCTTCACGATTTAATGCATCAGAAACAGATGTATATTTGTTTAGATTTGATAATATCATAGGCGCTGTAGGGTCGACTCTTGTTTCAACTGGTGTTCGCCCAGTTGTATTATTAAGAAGTGATGTTTTATTGGAAGGTGAAGGAACAAAAGAAAATCCTTTTACCATCGTAGGAGATAAGGATACAGGAAAAACAAATGAAAAAATAAATACAAGATTAAGTGGAGAATATGTTAATGTATTAGGTAAAGTATATAGGATAGTAAGTATTGAAAAAGATAGTGAAGGAAATGACATAACTAAAATAACAAGTTTAGATTATGCTAGAGATGAAAGAAACGAAATAGTAAAGAAAAATAGTACAAATCCATATGAAAATATTCATAATTATAATGATGCCTTTAAATCAGAAAATGAAAATTATTGGGGAGCATATTTAAACAAGACATGGTTAACTGAAGAATTAAGAAGTTATTTAACAACAAGTAAATATTATGTAAATGACATTGCTGGATTAGATGTATTTGATAGAAGCTATAAGAATACAATATGTAAAGAAATTGATAGTATTGAGCCAACTAAAACATGTGCAAAAACCGAAAATATTTTTGAAGGATATGTTGGGTTATTAAGAATAGGGGAAATGTTTGTATATCCTTATGATGGTGATGGTGCTAATGCTCAAAGTATGTATATTTTAACCTCTTCTGATGAAGGAGGATATTATCCATACATGTATGTAAACAATATATATCAATTTGATTCATATGGCTATACTGATCCTTTAGCAGCCAAACCTGTAGTTACTTTAAAGTCAGATGTGTATATAACAAAAGGAGATGGAAGAACACCAACAACAGCATATGAAGTAGCAGTTCCAGCAGTTCCATAGCTTTTTTAGATAATAGAAATATTATCTTTTTTTTCACAAGATATTATTCTTTTTTCTTGTTTGTTTGCAATAATTATAGTATAATTTTTTTGTAAACGATTGGGGATGAATGTGGTGAGTCGAAAGAATAAACAAAAAGTTGTGATAAATAATGAAGAGTTAAAACCAACAACTTTATTTACAATTAAAGAAAAAAAAGGTAATGTTTTTGTTTTAATATTTATTTTTGCCATTTTTCTTAGCGTTGTTTATTTTCTTCCTAATTTATCACTTTTATATGAAAAATATGTAAAAGGACAAATTGGTAATAATGTAATCGCTAATAAAGATTCCCATGGTTCTTCCGGTGGATTTGATGGAGAACAAGAAATAAAATACATTTTAAGTGAAAACCCTACAATAGAAAATAAAGAACTTAAAATAAATAATATCACTTTTGCAGATAATAATTTAAGTTATACTGTTAATAATACAACGGGATTTGAAATAAACTTTAAAAATAAAAAATATTTCTTAGAAGTATATGATATTTCGGATGTTTTAGTTGCCAGAATAAAAATTGCCGAAGATGATTTTGCTATTGATGAAACTAAAAACTATAATTATCCGGTTGAAGCCGAAGGCATTAGTTATGTCTTATTTAAAGATTTAAAAGTTGAAGATTATCCTGAAGAAAGTATAAATTTGGAAAACGGGATAGGTAATTTAGTTTGTGAAAAAACTGATTCACAAATAACCTATACTTTTAATAATGATGGATTAACTAAAATAATGGAAACGGCAACATTTAGAACAACAGATAGTGATTATGCGACTAAATTAATGAATTATCAAAATAAAGTAAGTACATATAATAGTTATACGGGAGTTACAAGTAATATTTCTAGTGTAGAAGGAAACATTGTATATAGTATAACCATTGATAGAATAGATAATAATACTATAAATAAAATAAATAGTGCAAATTATTACAATGCTAAAACCGGAGTTAATGTTGTAAAATTTGAAATGGAAGCAAGAGGATATATTTGTAAATAGAGGTAAAAAATGAATTTGCATATTAATGAATTTGATGGGCCACTTGATTTATTACTTCATTTGGTAAAAACGGCGAAAATGAATATTTATGACATTGATACCGTTTATATAATTGATGCTTATTTAGATTTCATTAATAAAATAGATAAAGATGATTTAGATAAAATAAGCGAATATTTAGTTATGGCTAGTGAACTTATTCATTTAAAAAGTCGTTTATTATTAAATATTGATGATAATGATGAAGATGAATATAGCATTAATAGTGAAGAAGATTTAAAAAACAAATTAATTGAATATGAGAAATATAAAAATATAAGTAATACTTTTAAAGAATTAGAAAAAAATCGAAGTGAATATTATACAAAAGTTCCCGAAGCAATTAATTTATTCGTGGATAATAGTTATTATTCCGAAAATAGAGAAAATCCGGATATTTTAGTTAATATTTTAGAAGAATTAAAAAAAAGAATGAATTATCAGAAACCCTTATCAACTAAAATAATGCATCGAGAAATAAGTGTAGAAGAAAGAACAAATTATGTTCGGAATTTTTTAAAGAAAAGATCTAAAGCTAGTTTTTTTGAGTTGTTTGAAGATTATTCTAAGGAAGTAGTGATAGCCACATTTTTATCTATTTTAAATATGTGTAAAAATAAAGAAATTATTTTAAGTCAAAAAAATAATTTTGAAGATATTTTAATTGAGAGGTTAAATAATGAATAAACAAGCAATATTGGAAGGATTATTATTTGTAGTAGGGGATGAAGGTTTAACTTTACCTATTATTTGTGAGACAATGGATATAAAGGAAAAAGAAGCTCAACAATTACTTCAAAATTTACAAAATGAATATAGTAAAGATTGTCATGGCATTAGAATAAGTTTACTTGGGGGTAAATTTAAAATGACAACTAAAAAGGAACATAAAGAATACTATCAAAAATTATTAGCTAGGGAAGAAAATAATTTCTTAAGTGAAGCGGCTTTGGAAACTTTAGCAATAATTGCTTATAATCAACCTATAACGAGAGTTGAAGTCGATGAAGCTAGGGGTATTTCCAGTATAAATATGATTCGAAAATTGGTAGCTAAAGATTTAGTTAAAGTAAGTGGCAAAAGTTCTTTGCCTGGGAAACCAAATTTATATCGCACAACCGATTTATTTTTAGATTATTTTGGATTAACATCTTTAGATGATTTACCAACTTTAGAAGAAATAAAAGAAGATGACACGGAAAAAGATTTATTTACATCTAATTATAAAGAAATATAAGTTATAATTTTAAAAAAATAAGTCAATAATAATTATAGGTGATAGAATGGAAATATTATATCGATCTCTTATAATGTTTATTGTCTTATTTTTAATTGTAAAAATATTAGGAAAAAAGCAAATAAAAAATTTAACAATGTATGATTATGTTTTAAGTATTACCATTGGTTCAATAGCAGCCGATTCCATTATTAGTTTAGATACTCCTTTAATGGATGGCTTACTTGCTTTAATTATCTTTGCTATTATAGGATATTTAACATCATTATTAACTTATCAAAATTATCCTATTGAACAAATTATGGATGGAGAACCTTTAATATTATTTGAAAATAATAATTTTATTTATGCCAATTTAGATAAAGCTAAAATAAGTGTAGCTAAAGTTTTAGAAAATTGCCGTTTAAAAGGCTGTTTTGATATAAATGATTTAGATTGTGCAATATTAGAACCATCAGGTGATATATCTATTTTATTAAAAGGGAATTCTCAACCATTAACAAGTAATGATTTAAAAAATAACATGCAAAAAAATAGTAAAAAACAAACTTTAAATCATAATTTAATAGTTGATGGAACTTTAGATATTGAAGAATTAAAAAAAGCTAAGAAAACTAAACAATGGTTAAATAAGTATTTACGTGATCATAAATTAACTATGATGGATATTACTTTATTATCTATTGATAAAAATAATAAAGTTACGGTATTAAAGAAATAATAACTATTTATTTTTGATTTATTAAAACTTTTATTAAAGATTCTTGGGTTTTTACTTTAAATAAACAAAATTAATAATTTTAAAACTCGAACTTTTATAGTCCGAGTTTCTTTATAGAAAGTGTTAATCTAGTAGTACGACATTTATAAATTAATAGTTAATGTTTCACTTGTTGTTTTGAAATTACTTTTTTCATATAAACGTTTAGCTTTGATATTATTACTCCATACATTTACTTCTATTTTATTGGCATTTTTGGATTTAGCCCACTTTTTAAAATATTCTATTAAAGATGTAGCAATTCCCTTATTACGATAATTATTATCAATGTATAAGGCATCTAATTTAGCATTTATATAATTATATGTCTCATCAGTTGGTTTAATGATTCCATATAAATAACCTACAACTTGATCATTTTCTTCAGCAACAATAAGCAATTTATTAGAATCTTCAATATAATTTTCATACATATTAGTGACAATAAAGTTTTCATCAATTCCTGGGTCATATTGTCTTTCATCTCTTATTAAAAGTGTTAAAAAATTATTTAATATTTTTGCATCATCATAATTTGCTTTTCTAATTATCATTTATAACCTCCTACTAAATACTCATATATGAAGTTCCCTTGATATATTCATAATAGCGTAAAAGCAACCATTTTGCAAGTTATCTATATAGAAACTTGAATAAAGTGTGGTACCCTAAAAAAAGACATACAACAACTTTTTTCTAGTTATGTTATAATCATAGAAAGATCTATTTATTATTGAGGTGAAATCATGAAAGTAATATTTTTGGATATAGATGGAGTTTTAAATACACCCCAAACTTTTATTGAAATACATAATGAATATGTAAAAACTGGTATAAAAAGAATAGAAATAGATTTAAATAGACTAACTTATTTAAAAAGAATTGTTGAGCAAACAGGTGCTGTTATTGTTCTTAGTTCATCATGGAGAAATTTGGGAAAAATGGAAAATGGAAGCTATATCCCCCTTGCTCCAAAAATGGTAGCTTTGGTTGATTTATTTAAAAAATATGGTCTTAGTATTTACGACATAACTCCAAAAGATATTCACGGTATAAGACAGAATGAAATTGATTTATGGTTAAAAGATAAAGATATAGAAAGTTTTATAATACTTGATGATAGTTATTTTGATTTGCAAAAATTTTTGCATAAAGAATTGATTAATACTAGTTTGACTTTAGGAAGTTATCCTAAAAATATTGAAAACTGTACGGGTTTATGCGAATATCATGTTATGGAAGCTATAAAAAAATTAACATTAATAAAAAAATAATTTTGTATATTAACTCTGGCAATATACAAGTTTTTTTTTTTTTTTTTTT
>CANRAL010000047.1 GCA_947628585.1 uncultured Bacilli bacterium
GTTGAAGTAGATGGTAAAAGATTATATAAAATAGTTGCGTGGTATGATAATGAACTTGGTTATACTGCTCAAATGTTAAGAACTGCTAAAGCGATGTTCAGATAAACTTGTAAAATCCAAATAAATGTAATATACTAAGCATATAGGAAATGTGTATTCACATCGCCTTATTGGTTTGGTCGATGCTAATGAATTAATTTTTCAACTAATTCACAGGCATCTTTTATTTTGTCAACTAGTAAAACTAATATCAAAAACAAAATAATGATTACTAGGACTTTGTTCCAAGTCTTCGCTTTCACTAACACATCACCGCCCTTTCTAGGAAACCAAAACCCCCTAAAAAAGTTAAGTTAAGGCGATGCCATTCACACTTCCATAAGTCTCTATTAAAATATAAAAAACAATAAATATATGTAAAGAAAAATCGTACGACAAAAATCGACATTGGTTTCTATAATAATAGGCCATATGTTAAAAAATTTTATATGTGATTTATTTGACATTTTTATTATAGAGAGTATAATACCAATTCAAGGGGATATTATGTTAAGAAATTTAGATGCTAAAAATATGAAAGTTGTTTATCAACACGAATTTTTTAAACTAATAAGAGTAGGAGAAGAAGGCAAAAATAATTTGGAGCCAATTATATTTATTGAAGGACAAATGGGTTGTTTTACTCAACATTTAGAAAATAAATATAATAAAAATGCTAGTACTTGTTATCAATATCAAAAATATTTTGAATATGATGATGAAATAAATACTCCATATATATTTTTATATAATTATCCAATAAATTCAAAAGATAAATCATTAATTACTAATGCTTTATTTGCTAAGGCTTTAATGGTAGCCCTAGAATTATTAAAATTAGAAAATGTTACAATTATGGGTATTAGTAATGGTGGAATGATTGGTACTCTTGCAAGTGTCAGTGAAAGAGTTAGTAAAGTAATTGCTATTCATACACCTATATTTGGTGTGCCATTATTACAAAGAGAAAAGTTAGAATCAATAAAAAAAGATATGTATTTACCAGAAAAAGTTATATATCATTTATCTAAGTTATATATAAATGATAATTTTGGCTTTATGCAAGAAAATAAAAATGGTTTTAATAATATACAAGATATTAGTAATTTAGATAAAATTATTTTTACCAATAGTGATTTAATTAAAGAAGAAAGTAAAAATAAAGTAGCCAATTATCTTGCTTATATGAATTATTTCTTATTAGGACTTCGTTCTGATGGTATTGTAACTTTTGATAAAGAAAGAGCCCAAAAAGAAGGAATTAATTATATTGAAGAAAAAGGAATCAGTCATTTTGAATTAGGAACTAAAAAATATACAACTCCTTATTATGAAAAATTAGTTAGAGTGAAAAAATAATAATATTGACTTACATAAACTTGTTTATTATTATATTAATACTTAATTATGTTAGAAAAGTGGAGTTTTTATGGATAAAAAAAATAGTTTTTTAATAAAATTACCTATAGCCCATAGGGGCTTATTTAATAATAAAGAAATCTATGAAAATACAATTTCTGCATTTAAATTGGCAATTGAAAACAATTATGCTATTGAACTTGATGTTCATCTTACAAAAGATAATAAAATAATAGTAATTCATGATAGTAATTTAAAAAGGTTATTTAATATAAATAAAAAAATACGTAAATTAAATTATGAACAAATAAAAAAAATTCAATTTCCTAATTCAACAGATAGAATTCCATTATTAGAAAATGTTTTAAAATTAGTAGATGGAAAAGTTCCAATTATAATAGAAATAAAATATGATAGATTAGTTGGAAAATTAGAGAAAAATTTAATAAATATTTTATCTAACTATCAAGGAGAAGTAGCCATAAAAAGTTTTAGAGCAAGAAGCATTAATTATTTTAGAAAAAATTGTCCAAATATATTAAGAGGCCAGCTTTTAATGTATTCTAAAAAAATTTTTTATCGTTTATTTTTTAATTTAAGAATTTTTTATAGTCGTTTTTCTAAACCTGATTTTTATTCTTGTAATATGGATTGCTTAGAAAATAAAAAAATATTAAAATTAAAAAAAGATAAAATAATATTAGGTTGGGTTGTAAGAGATAAAAAGAATTTAAAATATGTAAAAAAGCATTGTGATAATTATATTTTTGAAGAATTATAAATAATATGTCATATTTAGTCAATTTTAATTACTTGTAAAATATAAAAGAATATACTATACTAAATGTATAGGAAATGTGTATTCACATCGCCTTATTGTTTTCGACGATGCTAATGAATTAATTTTTCAATTAATTCACAGGCATCTTTTATTTTGTCAACTAGTAAAACTAATATCAAAAACAAAATAATGATTACTAGGGCTTTGTCCCAAGTCTTCGCTTTCACTAACACATCACCGCCCTTTCTAGGAAACCAAAACCTCCTAAAAAAGTTAAGTTAAGGCGATGCCATTCACACTTCCATAAGTCTCTATTAAAATATAAAAAGCAATATATGTAAAGAAAAATCGTACGACAATATTCGACACTTAAAAGTTATGGACAACTTTTATTAAATTGATATATTTGATATAATTGATTTGGAGAGTGATAAAAATGACTGTATATATTGCGTGTGACCATTTAGGAGTCGAAATCAAAAAAGAATTATTTGCTTATTTACAAAATAAAAATATTGATATAAAGGAAATAGGTATTCCTAATAGTGATTATGATGATTATCCAGTATTTGCTTTTAAGTTAAGTGAATTAGTAAGAGATAATAAAGATGCTTTAGGTATTTTAATTTGTGGTAATGGTGTTGGTATGTCAATTGCAGCCAATAAAGTAAAAGGTATTCGTTGTGTTAGAGCGACCTCTGTTGAAGATGCTTATAAAGGTAAAAATCATAATGGAGCAAATGTTCTTGCCATTGGGGCTAATCTTGGTATTAATTTAGCTAAAGAAATAGTTGATACATTTATTGAAACAGAGCCGGCATCAATTCCAAGATATTTAAAAAGAATTGATTGTATCATAAAATATGAAAATGGAGAATATAATGAATTATAAAATATATTTATATGCTATATTTTTATTTTTAAGTATATTTGTTTTATCAGGTGTCAATTTTAACAGTATAATGCGAAAAAATAAAGTAGTCGAAGCTAAATTATTATTTATGTGTTTAAGTATTGCGTTATCTTATTTGTTAACAAATTTTGTGATAGATTTTCTAAATTTATAAAGGAGAATAGCAATGCAAAATAGAATACTTCTAGTAATAACCATAGTATTAAGTTTAATTTTAGTATTTGTAAGTAGTAGTACCCATACTACTTTTTTTAATACTAAAGCCAATAAAAAAATAAGTATTTTAGATGCAAAAACAAACAATATTAGTAAATTAGAATTAGAAGATTATATAGTTGGCGTAGTCGCAGCCGAAATGCCGGCATCTTTTAATGATGAAGCTCTTAAAGCTCAAGCAGTCGCTGCCCGTACTTATGCTGCATATAAAATTGCAAGTAGTAATAAAACTTATGATGTGGTAACGGATGTTTCTAACCAAAGTTATATCACAGTAGATGAGATGAAAAATAAATGGCTTAGTGATTTTGACAAATATTATACCAAAGTTAAAAATGCCGTTAATGCTACTAATGGCGAAGTAATGTATTATAATGATGAAATAGTGGAAGCCTATTATTTTGCGATGAGTAATGGATTTACCGAAGATGTCAGCCTAGTCTTTAGTGAAGATAGAGATTATTTACAAAGCGTTCCATCAACTTATGATAATAATAATTTAAAAAATTTTACTGTTGTAAAAGAATTTACTAAAAATGAAATATGTGAAAAATTACAAGTTAGTTGTGATAATTTAACATTTACTGATATAAAAAGGAGTAATACTAATCGGGTTAATACATTAATGGTAAGCGGTAAAGAATTTAAAGGTACTAATTTTCGCAGTCTTCTTGGACTTAGATCAACTGATTTTGATATAAATGTAAATGGTGATAAAGTAACTATTACGACAAGAGGCTATGGTCATGGGGTTGGGATGAGTCAATATGGGGCTAATGGAATGGCTAATGCTGGTTATACTTATGATAAAATTTTAAAATATTACTATAAAAATGTGGAAATTGCACCTATTTAAGTATAAAGATTAAAAATTAGTTAATACTTTAAGTAGGACGGTGAATTAATGAAGAAGAGAAAGTTAAAAGGATTTGTCTTACCTACTTTGTATTTACTAATTACAATAAGCATTTTTACTGGAGTTATTCTACTAGGTCACGATTTATCATTAACATCGAAAGATTATAATTATGGTACTGATATTTTAGATGATAATGTCGAATCAGTGATAGTAGAAGATACAGTTGCTAGTAGTGATATTGCCTCACCGGTTGAAGAAGGCGAAGGAGAAGTCAGTGTTCACTACTATAGTAAAGATGCTGATGAAGCAACCCAACAAAAAAGTTTGATTTTCTATGAAAATACTTATCTACCTAATACCGGTATTTTATATTCAGCCGATTCAGAATTTGAAGTAAAAGCCGTTGCTGATGGTAAAGTAAGTGAAATACTAGATGATGAATTTTTTGGTAAATGCATAGTTTTAGAACATAATCCAAGTATTAGAACATATTATTATGGCCTAGATAATATTGAAGTAGCAGTTGGTGATGAAGTTGCTAGTGAAACAATTTTAGGCACTAGTAAAGTAAATGAAATTATGAATACAAAAAAGACATTCCTATTTGAAGTATATCGCGACAATAAACTTATGAATCCAGAAGAATTTATTGGTACAAAAATTACTGATTATATAGAAAACTAATCCTTTAAGGATTTTTTTCTTAAGGAGAATACAATGGAAAACATTTTATATTTAGATGATTATATAAACTTTTGGCATAAAAAATTAAATAAAATACTAGTAATTAAACCTTATAAAGATACTCTTTTAAATGGTAAAATAATTGATAGAGATAAATTTATTAAAAGGTTTAGTAAAATAATAGTAGAAAATAAATTAAATAAAAATATTTTTAATAATACAATAACTGTAATAATAAATTCTAGTTATACTAAAGAAGATAAGAAAATAATAATAGATGTTTTAGAAGACTTAAATTATAAAAATATTAAATTAGTAAATGAAATAAATTATTTAAATGTTAATAAAAATAATTTAGTAATTAATTATAATGATACCTATTTTTACTTCTATTATCAAAATCATAAAGGTAATATTGATATGTTAATGTTACCCAATAATAATATAACAAATGTATTTATTACGGATTATATCAAGTTATTAAAAAAGAAGAATATCTATTTGTTTGGTAAAGCTTTTTTAGATATAACAAGTAAGTTAGATAAAGAGAAAATTAACTACTATTACTATGAAGATAGCACTAATTTAATTATCAATTTAATTTTACAAAATTTGTAAAGTGTATTTAAATGGGCAAAAAGTACTTTTCTTTTTCTTAATTGTTTGATATTATTTTAAAGTCCCACGGTAGTAAAAAATGTCGAATTTTGACGTACGATTATTCTTGCATTTAGATATTGATAATGTCATAATTTAAGTGAAGAAAAGAGGTGGGAAGTATGCAAGGAAAAGTTAAGTGGTTCAACAATGATAAAGGTTATGGATTTATTGAGTATGAAGATTTAGATGATATTTTTGTTCACTATTCAGCAATTGTGAAGGAAGGTTATAAAACTTTATGCGAAGGTGCTCTAGTTGTTAATTTTAAATTTCTAGTCACTAATAATTTAAAAAGTAAATTAACCTAAAAAAGTGAAAAAAATCAGTGCAAA
>CANRAL010000048.1 GCA_947628585.1 uncultured Bacilli bacterium
CTAATTTTTCATCTAATCTTTTTAATAATATTGAAAAATCCATTTTTTATCCCTACCTTTATTCTTTTTAAAGAATATCATATTTTTAACATTATTTCAACTAACATGCAAAAGAACCAAAATTTTTTACACCCCAAATACAAAAATAGACTAGTATCTAATAATTTTTTATGCTATAATTCTTTATAGAATAGTAAGGAGTTTGCTTATGGAAATTACAGAAAATAATAAACATTGGACACTTTCATTAGTAAACTTTTTTAAAGATTTCTTTTTAATATTTATTTATATTTTTTATTATGCTTTAATTGGGGTAAAAGCCTGTACTTTTGACTTTTTTGTCGATGCATATAATTATTTAACTTGGCGATTTGGGGAAGGCTATAAAAGAGCCAAAACAGCGGGGAATACTACAAGTTATTGTGATAAAAAAGTAGAGAAAAAAGGAAAAAAATATCATTATAGTGCTAGAAAACTTGCCAAATTAGATGCTGAATATCAAGAATTATTACGTGATTTACAAACATCTGGTGCCACTCGTAGTAAAGAAATAAATACTTACTTTTTTAAAGTTAGAGACGGCCAAGGCCGAATTATTACAGGTACGATGAATGGGCTATCTAAACTTGATATCAATGCCTTTCTAATAAATGAAGGGTATACTGTTTATAGTATAAAAAATGGACCTTTAATTAATTTTTTATATAAAGAATCCCCTATTGGTAATCCCAAATTAAAAACGAAAGAATTAATATTTTGGTTAACTCAATTAGCAACTTACCTAAAAGCCGGTATTTCTTTAACTGATGCCGTTAAAATATTATCTAAACAAACTAAAAATAAAAGTCGCAAAAGAATGTTACAATCATTATCATTCGAACTTACTTTAGGTTCATCATTCTCTTCGGCTCTAGAAAAACAAGGTAGTACCTTTCCAGCCCTTCTAATCAATATGGTTAAAGCTGCTGAGGCAAGTGGAACACTTGTAGAAACATTAGAAGAAATGGCTGATTACTATACGGAAGTGGATAACACTAAAAAGCAAATGAAAAGCGCAATGACTTATCCTGCCATAATATCTGTATTTGCAATTGTAGTTGTAACCTTTATTTTAGTTTTTATAATTCCAAGATTTGTTGAAATTTATGAAAAAAATGATTTAAAATTAAATGGTTTAACTGCTTTTGTTATTAAAGCAAGCGAATTTTTAAAAGATAATGTGTTTATCCTTTTTGGAGTGGCTATTATTGCGTTAATCTTCTTAGTAGTGGCTTATAAAAATATTAAACAATTTCGGAAAAGTGTCCAAATTCTTTTAATGCATATTCCAGTAGTAAAAAATATTATTATTTATAATGAACTTGCTATATTTACGAAAACATTTGCCTCATTACTTAGAAATAATGTTTTTATAACGGAAAGTATTGATATTTTAAGTAAAATAACTAATAATGAAGTATATAAAGAAATTTTATATAGAACAATTAATAATATCGTTAAAGGGGAAAAAATAAGTGAAGCATTTAAAGACCATTGGGCTGTACCAGAAGTAGCATATTTTATGATTGTTACTGGTGAATCAACTGGTGAACTTGATGTTATGATGCAAAAGGTTAGTGATTATTATCAAGGACTTCATAAAAGTATTATTAATAATTTAAAAGCCTTTATTGAACCAATTTTAATTAGTTTACTGGCTTTAATAGTTGGTGGTATTATTATTGCTGTTGTTGTACCAATGTTTGGTATGTATGAACAAATTATGTAAGAGGTATTTATGGGAATTTTATTATTTATAGTTGGAGCAGTTTTAGGTTCATTTTACTTAGTTATTGGTACAAGACTTCCTTTAAAAGATAATATAATTACAGGAAGAAGTAGATGCGACTATTGTAAGGAAATTTTAAAATGGTATGAATTAATACCTATTGTTTCTTATGTAATTCAAGGTGGTAAATGTCGTCATTGTCATAAAAAAATTAAAATAGAGCATATAATAGTCGAAATAATAACAGGTTTGCTTTTCTTATTTGGCTATTTATATTTTGGTATGACTATTAAATTAGATATTTATTTAGTTATTTTATCACTTGCTTTAATTATTTGTATTAGTGATTTTAAATATATGATTATTTTAGATTCACCTCTTATTATAAGTGGTATTCTTTTATTAATTTTAAAATATTTTGAAGTAGGTTTAAAAAATACCTTTATTGCTATTATATATGGAGTAGTTTTATTTATATTCATGTATTTAATTAAATTACTTGGAGATAAATTATTTAAAAGAGAATCTTTGGGTGGGGGAGATATCAAACTAAGTTTTATTATTGGTCTTACTTTAGGTTATTATGGCATTGGTTTTAGGATGGGACTAATTTGTATTATATTCTCAGCCTTCTTAGCATTGCCTTATGCCTTAGCATCTACATATTTAAATAAAAAAAATGAACTACCATATGGTCCATTTTTAATCTTTTCCCTAGTAATAATTTTTATCTTTATTGAAAAATTTACTAATTTACTTATCTTTTTTACTCCTATTGGATAAAGTAAACAACTATTCCAGCAACAGCACTTGCTACCATTAAAAGTAACATAATCCAGACTAGAATTTTTCTAGTTTTTTTATTCATTTAATAATCCCACCTTCAACTATTTAAAAATATATCATATTTTTGACATTTTTAAAAGAACTTTCGCATAACATTTAGGGGAGATGAATATGCAAAATTTAATTATGAAACATAAGAATTATTTATTATTTGTTGTGATTGTTCTAGGAATTGGCCTACTTATTGGGATTTTGTATTATCAATTTTTAAATCAAAGTATTAAAGAAAATATTGTTACAACTCTAAAAACATATCAATCGTTTAATTATAACAATACTTTAAAAGACTTAATTATTATGTCACTTTTACTTATTACTTCATTTTTTGTAATTGGTCTTCCTATTGGGATATTTTATCTTTTTTATGAAGGTATTTCTCTTGGTTTTCTATTAAATATATTTTATGTTACTTATAAATTTAAAGGTATAATTTATTTTTTAATTCATTTTTTTATTAATAAATTAGTAATTTTAATTTTACTTATCTTTTTTATTAAAAGAATAATTAATATATCTAGATATACTATTGGTTATTTAGTATATAGACATGATAGTGCGATTAAAGAAAAAATATTTAGTAATTTTAAAAAATGCTTATATACTATTATGATAGTTTTAGTCATTAATATTATTTTATATTTTATATCACCAGTTATCTTTAATAATTTAAAATTTTTACTTAAATAAACTAATAAACTGAATTTATCTTATTTACTATTTTTTTCATTAATGAGATAATAATTATATGAATACATATTTATTAGTTAGTGAAACAAATTATTTTATTGAAAAAAAACTTAAAGAACTTAAAGATGGTATTGATAATATTGTCACTTTTAATATGGATGTAAATACAATGAATGAAGTATTAGAAGAGGCAAGTTATTTATCAATGTTTAATGATAAAAAATGTATTATAGTTAAAAATGCTAAATGTTTTAGTGCCTCAAGAAGTGGGGATACCAATAAAAGTAAAGAAGACTTAAGTAAATTAATGAAATATTTAGAAAGAGAAAATCCAAATACTATTTTAATATTTATATCAAAAACTAATGCTGATAGTAAAAAGAAAATAGTAAATATTTTAAGGGAACATAATAATTTATTTGTGTATCCATCTATTAGTAAAACTGATATGAAAAATGAACTACTTAAAATAGTTAATCAAAGAGGTTATAAAATCGAAGATAGGTCTTTATGGCATATTATTAATAATTCTTTAGGTAATTTTGATTTATGTGTCAATGAAATCAATAAAATAATGACTTATAATGATGAAGATAAAATAATAAAGTTTGAAGATGTATTAGCACTAACCGCGAAAACTATTGAAGAGAATAATTTTAAATTAGTAGATAGTATTATTACTAGAGATTTAGCAAACTCTTTAAAATATTTAGATGAACTAGTGATATTTAAAGTAGACCCTAGTGTTATTCTATCTCTTTTATATCGGGAATTTAAAATGATGTTAATCTCACTTATTTATGAAAAAAATCATTATAGTAGAAGTGATTTACTCCGAAATTTAAAAATTGCTGATTGGCAATACCAAAAAATTCAAAATAATTTAAGAAATTATAAAGAATATGAAATAAAAGAAGAAATAATTAAACTGGCTGATATTGATTATAAATATAAAAGTGGCCAAATAGATAAAGATACAATTTTAATAAATTATATTTTAGATTTATGTATTTAGTTGCAAAATAAAAAATATATGCTAAAATAGGAAAGAATTTGGGTGATTGATGTGAAAGAAACTGTAGTTGTAGGAATGAGTGGTGGCGTTGATAGTGCAGTTGCTGCCTATCTACTCAAAAAAGAAGGTTATAATGTTATAGCCCTTTTTATGCGTAATTGGGATAGTACTATTAATGGCGAAGATTTTCAAAATGATGATATTATTTGTCCGCAAGAAAGAGATTATAATGATGCTAAAAAAGTTTGTGAAAAGTTAGATATACCATTACATAGAGTTGATTTTATTAAAGAATATTGGGATTATGTTTTTAAGTACTTTTTAGATGAACTAGAAAAGGGTAGAACTCCTAATCCTGATTTATTATGTAATAAATATATTAAATTTGATTTGTTTAAAAAAGAAGCCATCAGACTAGGGGCCGATTATATTGCTACCGGACATTATGCTAGAATTGAAGGAAATAGATTACTTCGAGCAGTAGATTTAAATAAAGACCAAACTTATTTTTTAGCGGATGTTACTCCCGATCAACTTAAAAATGTGATGTTTCCAATAGGCCATCTACTTAAAAGTGAAGTAAGAAAAATTGCTGAAGAACAAGATTTAGTTGTCGCATCTAAAAAAGATTCAACTGGTATTTGTTTTATTGGGGAAAGAAACTTTCAAAAATTTGTCAGAAACTTTTTAAAAGAAAATAAAGGGCCAATAATCAATGTTAAAACGGGTGAAGTTATCGGTGAACATAAAGGATTAATGAATTATACCATTGGGCAAAGAAAAAATGTTGGTATATCTGGTTATGAAGAAAGACACTTTGTTTGTGGTAAAGATGTCAAAAAAAATATATTATATGTTACAATTGGTGATGAAGATTATTTATATAGCGATGCTTGTTTAATTGAAAATATCAATTTTATCAGTGCAACTCATCCAACATTTTGTACGGCTAAATTTAGATATCGTAGTACTGATGTCCCAGTTGAACTAGAATATTTAGAAAACAATCAAATTTTAGTTAAATACAAGGATAGAGCAAAATCAGTCACACCTGGTCAAGCCTGTGTTTTATATTTAGGGGAAGAGTGCCTTGGTTGTGGTTTTATTAAAGAAGTTTATAAAGATAATAAAAAGTTATGGTATCTATAAATTTATTTGGAAAAATTAAAAAGCAAGTTCCCGTTTAGTAGAATTTAAAATTTGTAAATAAGAAAGTTCCCGTAATTTGCTATT
>CANRAL010000049.1 GCA_947628585.1 uncultured Bacilli bacterium
CATATACATCATCATCCTTTTATCAAATACTCTACTTTTCCTTATTTTACTATATATATATATATATCAAGCCCTTGGCTTTTTCTTTGACAAAAGTTTGACAATATAAAAAAACAATCAACAATGTGATTGAATTTTTTATTTTAACAATTATTGTAAATTAGCAAAAACCTCTTTTAATTTTTCTTCATTCCAAATTTCAATATTTAAACTAACGGCTTTATCATACTTACTTCCTGGATTTTCACCAACAATAACGATATCTGTATTTTTGGAAACCGATTCACTAACAATACCATCATAAGATTCTAAAACTTCTTTTATTTCATTTCGAGAATAACCATCAATTGTTCCAGTTATAACAAACTTTTTATTTGTTATAAGATCATTTTGTTTTCTTTCTGAACCAATTTCATTCATACTAATACCAATACTTTTAAGTTCTTCTATAAAATCTTTATGTTCTAAAAAATAATTATAAACATTAGATGCTAAAGTTTCTCCAATATCAGGAATATTTACTAAATCTTCGATACTTTCTTTCATTAAAAAATCAATGTTTCCAAAGCGATGAGCTAAAACTTTAGCCGTCTTGCTACCAATACCTGGGATACCAATAGCATATAAAACTCTAGCTAATCCACTTTGTTTAGAAGCTTCAATATTTTCTAAAATTTTATTAATGCTTTGTTCTCCATAACCATCAAATTCTAATAATTGTTCTTTTTTATTTTTTAATTCATAAAAATCGGGTATTCTTTTAACAAATCCTAAATTATAAAGTTCTTCTACGATTTCATCGCCCAAGCCTTCAATATTCATTGCATCTCGAGAAACATAATGAATTAAACTATTAATATTTCGAGCAGGACAAGTTTCATTAGGACAAAAATAATCAACTTGACCTTCTTTTTTTACTAAAGGAGTATCACACATAGGACAATTACTAATCATTTGAAAATCTTTTTCGTCCCCTTTTCTTCGTTCAATTATAGCTCCGGTTACCGCGGGAATAACATCACCGGCTTTTTTTATAGAAACAATATCACCAATTTTTAAATTTTTACTTATAACATAATCGGCATTGTGTAACGTAGCTCGAGAAATAGTAGACCCCATTAAAATAACTGGTTCTAAAACAGCATTAGGAGTAATTCTTCCCGTTCTACCGACAGTAAAAATAATATCTTTTAATTTAGTTAATACTTCTTCCGCTGGGAATTTATAAGCTGTAGCCCATTTAGGATATTTCGCAGTATAACCAATTTCTTGTTGTTCTCTAAAAATATTATGTTTCATAACAACGCCATCAATTTCATAAGTTAATTTATCTCTTTTTAAAGTTTCCTTTTGAATATATTTTAATATGCCATCAACGTTTTCAACCAAACGCGTATCTTCCATCGTTTTAAATCCTAATTTTTTTAAATAATTAATGGCCTCATAATGAGTTTTAATTCCAAATTTTTCAGGTTCCATTAAATAGTAAATAAAAGCATCTAGTTCTCTTTCTGCAGCAATTTTACTATCTAATTGTCTTAAAGAACCTGCGGCGGCATTACGAACATTAGCTAAAGCTGGCAAATTTTCTTTTTCTCTTTCTTGATTTAATTTAGCTAATGTTTTTTTATGCATAAAAACTTCGCCTCTTACTTCAACATCAATATTTTCATTTAATTTTAAAGGAATACTTTTAATAGTTTTAACATTATTTGTTACATCTTCACCTGTCAAACCATCTCCGCGCGTAATTCCTTGAACTAATAATCCATTTTGATAAATTAAAGAAATAGATAAACCATCAATTTTTTGTTCACATACATATTGAGGTTTTATTCCTTCTTTTTTTATTCTTTCATCAAATTCTCTAATTTCATCTTCATTAAAAACATTACTTAAACTAAGCATAGGTGTTTTATGAATAACTTTATTAAATTTATCTACCGCTTCCCCACCTACTCTTTTAGTAGGACTATCCGGATAATTATATTCTGGATATTTTTCTTCTAAAGTAATTAATTCCCGCAAATATTTATCATATTCTTGATCGGTTATTGTAGGATCATCCAACACATAATATCTTTTTGAAGCTTCATTTAAAATTTCAATTAAAGTTTCTATTCTCTTTTTAGCATCCATCTTACTATCTCCATAAATTATTAGGATAAGTTCCCAACGTAATTAATTCATTTAAAGTTTCTTTTAATTTAATTAAATCTTCTTTATAAGTCATTCCCAACCATTTATCATAATTAGTAACACTTAAAAGATTAATTTGAGAATTATTTAAGCAATTTTTTAAAACATCAGTTAAAAGTAATTCCTTTTCTAAACCAGGATCATTTTCCAAAAAGGTAGTTAAATCTTTTTGAATAAAATCAAATATGGTAGGTTTTAAAACTAAAAAATTCATTGCTACGGGCGTATCAGCTGGTATTTCTTTAGAAATATTAGTTCTTTTACTAGTAGCAATTACTTTTTCTCCAACTTCTTCAATGCTTACCTCTTCAATATCCAAAACATGATTATTTACAACTTCAACTAATCCGCGATTAACTTTTCCCATATTACTTCGCGTATTATTATAAGGATAATTAACCGTCAAATATTCTAAAGCATCATTACTATTATCGATAAAATGCGAGGCAATTTTAAAAGCTTCCAAACCATAAAAATCATCAGAATTAATCATTACAAAGGGTTCATTTACAATATCTTTAGCACAATATAAAGCATGTGCTGTACCTAACATTTTAGTTCTTGATTCATTTACTTCTAAACCTTCTAAAGATTGAAAGGCAAATTCTACGTCTATTTTATCAGCAAACTTTTGAGTAATATTTTCTTTAAAATATTCTAAATTTTCTTTTTTTATAACAAAAACAACTTTGGTAAAACCACATCTAATAGCATCATAAACAGAATAATCAGCAATTATTTCATTACTAGGACCTACTGGTTCAATTTGTTTTAAGCCCCCAAAACGGGAACCCATCCCTGCTGCCAAAACTACAAGTGTTTTTTTCATCTAATTCATTCCTTTCTTAAACCTTTAAAATTTCTTAAAATTTTCTTGATACCTAATCTTTGATTAAATGCAACGGTAATAAATTTTTCATCATAATCGGTAACTACCCCTCGTCCATAAGATGAATGAATAACAATATCGCCTCGCCGAAAAGAAGCAGCATCATCGTTATAATATAATTCTTTAACAAATTCTTTTTCTTCCTTAGTTTTATCCATTCCATCAATTAAAGATGCATCAATTTCCGTTATAAAACGACTAGGAGGATTCATTTGCGTATTACCAAAAAGCATTCTTTTTTTAGCATTAGATAAGTATAATCTTTCTTTAGCTCGCGTAATAGCTACATAACAAAGTCTTCTTTCTTCTTCTAAACCATCTTTTTCTTGTAAACTCATAGAATGAGGCATAATATTTTCTTCCATTCCGGCAATAAAAACATTTTTAAATTCTAATCCTTTCGCTGAATGAATTGTCATTAAAGTAATAGCATTAGGATTATCTTTATGTTCACTAATATCACTAACAATGCTTATTTCATCTAAAAAGTCCTCTAAATTTACACTTCCAACTTCATTTTGATAAGTTTCCGTAATACTCCGAAATTCCATTAAATTTTCTTTTCTAATTTCATCTTCTAAATTAAAACTATCTTCTAAATTTTTTTTAATTCCCGTTTTATCCAAAATAGCATCAATTAATTCCGTTAAATCACAATTTTTAGAGTATTCAGTTAATTCTAAAATTAAATTTTTAAATTCTAATTCTTTAGGACTATTTAAAGCATCAAATAAACTAATATTATCTTTTTCAGCTTTAAAAGCTAAATCTTCAATAGTTTTTAAACCTATTCCTCTTTTCGGTTCATTAATTATCCTTCTTAAAGATACTTCATCATCATGATTATTAATAAGTTTTAAATAAGCTATTAAATCTTTAATTTCCTTTCTTTTATAAAAATAATAACTACCTACAACCCGATAAGGAAAACGATTACTATTCATTCCCTCTTCTAAAATTCTGGCTTGGCCATTAGTTCGATAAAGAATAGCTATATCATTATAAGTATTACCTTCATTTAATAACTTTTTAATTTCTTCAATAATTAATGTTACTTCTTGTTTTTCATCATATGCTCGCATATACTTTATTTTTAAACCATTACCTAGTTCACTAAATAAATTAACTTCCCCACTTTGAGCATTATTTTTTATAACACAATTCGCGGCATTTAAAATATTATTAGTACTGCGATAATTTTGATTTAAAATAACTTTTTTTAACTCAGGATAATCTTTTTCAAAATTTAAAATATTTTGATAATTAGCTTGTCTAAAAGCATAAATACTTTGATTATGATCCCCTACTACAAAAATATTTCGATATTTAGAACTTAATAATTTAATTAATTGATATTGTACTTCATTAGTATCTTGATATTCATCAACTAATATATATTGGTACTTTTCTTGATATTTATCTAATAACGCATCATTATTTTTAAATAATTCTACAGGTAATTTTAATAAATCATCAAAATCAACAGCATTACTATTTTTTAAAGTTTGTTGATAACGTTTATAAACTTCAACAACTACTTTATCTATAGGGCTTAAAAATAACCGTTCTAAATCACTATCTTTTAATAATTCATTTTTTATAAAACTAATTTTATTTTTAATATAAGAAGGAGATGTAACTTTAGGATCGTATCCTAAATCTTTTAATATTTTTTTTATGATAGTTGTAACATCTTCTGTATCTAATATTGTAAAATTGGTTTTTAAATTAAGTAATTTATAATTTTCTTTAATTATTCTTAAACCAAAAGAATGAAAAGTTCCTACAAATGCCTCATTATCCCCGATTAAATTAGTAATTCTTTCTTTCATTTCTTTGGCCGCTTTATTTGTAAATGTTATTGCTAAAATATGATATGAATAAATATGATGATTTATTAAATTGGCTATCCTTGTTGTTAATACTTTAGTTTTACCGGAACCTGCACCCGCTAAAACTAAACAAGGCCCATCAATATGTTCTACTGCTTCTTTTTGCCTAAGATTAAGGCCTATTGTTAAATCCATTATTCCCTCCAACTATATATACCCATTATATCATTTTAATTTATAGTTTAAAAGATTATTAATGGCATTTTCTTCTTTTTATTTTTTTTGCTGTGTATTAGATATTGGGTGATAAAACAATACAAAAATTAAAAAAGATATGTTATGATATATATGTTGAAGATG
>CANRAL010000050.1 GCA_947628585.1 uncultured Bacilli bacterium
GCCTCAGAAGGAGATGAATATTTAATGAGTTTAAATGAATGGTTAGAAAAATATGTAAATGATGAACAAACCAAAGAGTTTTATGGTAAATGGGCTGAAGAGATAGCTATAGATAAAGGAAAAAATGAAGAAAAGAAAGAACTAGCCAAAAGAATGTTAACTAGAAAATATAAAAATAGTGATATTCAAGAAATAACCGGTTTATCATTAAAAACCATAAACGAACTACAAAAAGAAATTTAAAAGAGAGAAAAAGAGTCTCAGAAGGAGATGAATATTTAATGAGTTTAAATGAATGGTTAGAAAAATATGTAAATGACGAACAAACCAAAGAGTTTTATGGTAAATGGGCTGAAGAGATAGCTATAGATAAAGGTAGAGAAGTAGGTCTAAAAGAAGGCCGAATAGAAGGCCGAAAAGTAGGTTTAGAAATAGGTCGAAATGTAGAAAAGAAAGAACTAGCCAAAAGAATGTTAACTAGAAAATATAAAAATAGTGATATTCAAGAAATAACCGGTTTATCATTAAAAACCATAAATGAGTTACAAAAAGAAATTTAAAAACAGTTACTATTGAAGTAGCTGTTTTTTATTCTTCATAATCTTCTAATAAAGTTTTTGATTTATGAGGCTCGTCAAATAATAAATCATTATAATTTTGTTGCCTTAAAGCCTCATATAAGACAATTGCGACCGTATTAGCTAAGTTTAAACTTCTAACATTACTAGTCATAGGAATACGCATACAATGGTCTAAATTGTGCTTTAAAATACCTTTATCAATACCCGTAGATTCTTTTCCAAAAACAAAATAAATGTTTTCTGAAGAATTGGAATAATCAAATGTAGTATGTGGTTTATGACCATATCTAGTTAAATAATAAAAAGTACCATTGTTTTTACTTAAAAAATCTTCATAGTTTTCATATATTGTATAATCACATTTACTTATATAATTAACACCACTTCTTTTAATAGATGCCTCATCTAAACTAAAACCTAAAGGTTTAATTAAATGTAATTTACTATTAGTAGCAATACATGATCGCATAATATTACCTGTATTTTGAGGTATTTCCGGTTCATATAAAACAATATTTATCATAATTTCTCCTTCATTTAAAAAGACCATTATTGGTCTAATTCTATTTCATATATATCTAATAATTTTTGAAAATCACCAGCATTAATTGGATTATTATCTACTCTCGTTACTACATCAATTAAAGTATTATCTCGATAGTAGAGAATAGTTGGTACTTTTTCAATTTTATCAGTATCAAATGCATTATTAATTCTCTCTATGTAATTATCTTCATCTTTAATACTTGAAACATCTAGATAATAAAAACGATCAGCAAGATTATTATCATCAATAATAGGTTTTAATCCTTTTTCTAAATTGTATGTATCTTGACTCTTAGTATAACTAATTAAAACAAAATATTCATTAGGAGCTTCTTTTAAAATAGAATCAACTTCTTCTAAATTTTTAATTTCTAAGGATAAAGTTTGATTACTTAATAAATAGCTTTCACTCATTTTAGTCGCTCTTTGAGCATCATATACTCGCATAATGTAAAATACAACGAGAACAATAATTAAACCAACAACGCCAACCATTAATGTATACTTATTTAGTTGCTCATTGGTTAATCCCGTTTTCTTACTTTTAGTTTCCTTATTTTCTTTCTTTTTAGTTTCTGCCATATTTTCACGCACCTTTCAATTATAATATTATCATACTTTTTAACTTTTTAAAACTCTTTTTTCAAATTTATGATTCATCATTTTCAGAATTATCTTTTTTAACTAAAACTTCTCGAGGTTTGCTTCCATTTTGGGGGCCAACAATTCCTCGGGATTCTAATAAATCCATCATACGAGCAGCTCGATTATAGCCAAATCGGAAACGTCTTTGAATTAGAGAAGCACTAATTTTACCTGTACTTATTGCAAATTCAACTACATCATTAAAGGCCTCATCATCATCGGCCATACTATTTTCATTACCATATGAAGTATTACTACTACTAACATTAACAAAATCATCATTATATTTAGCGGTAGCTTGATTTTTACAAAAATCAATTAATCTTTTTATTTCATCATCATTAATAAATGATCCTTGAATTCTAATTGGTGCACTTTCACCCATTGGAAAATATAACATATCGCCGCGACCTAATAATTTTTCCGCGCCACCTTGGTCTAAAATTGTTCTAGAATCGATTTGACTGGATACTGCGAAAGATATCCGCGAAGGAATATTATTTTTAATTAAACCAGTGATGACATCAGTTGATGGTCTTTGCGTAGCAACAATTAAATGAATTCCCGCGGCTCTTGCTAATTGCGTAATTCGCGTTATAGAATCTTCTACTTCTTTACTAGCTACCAACATTAAATCCGCTAATTCATCAATTATAGCTACAATATAAGGCATATGATTTTCTATCTTTTCGGGATGTTTTTTATTTTCTTTATCAATTAAGGCATTGTAACCTTCAATATTTCTTACTTCTTTATCGGAGAAAAGTTGAAACCGATCATCCATTTCTTTAACTACCCTTTGTAAAGTTAAACTTGCTTTTTTAGGATCACTTACGACAGGACATAGTAGGTGAGGAATACCATTATAATTCGTTAATTCTACTTTTTTAGGATCGATTAAAACTAATTTTACTTCATTAGGTTTATAACGCATTAAAATAGAAGCAATAATTCCATTAATACAAACTGATTTCCCACTACCTGTTGAACCAGCTACTAATAAATGGGGCATTTTAGTTAAATCCATAACGCGAGATGTACCCATAATATCTTTTCCTAAAGCCGCACATATTTTAGCATTAGATTTTAAATTTTCTGGTGATTCTAAAACTTCTCTTAAAGTAACAGCCGCAATGGCCGGATTAGGAATTTCAATACCAATAGTACTTTTCCCAGGAATAGGAGCTTGAATTATAACATCTTTGGCTGCTAAAGCTAAAGCAATTTCTTTATTAATATTTACAATGCGACTAACTTTTGTTCCACTGGGAACTACTAATTCATATTCTGTAACTGCTGGTCCAATGTGTATTTCTACAACTTGAGCTTTAATGCCAAAGTCTCCTAAAACTCTTTCTAATATTTCCTTATTACTTCGGGTAAAATCTGTTGAATTAATTTTTTTAGGTTTTAAAGGATCAAAAATTTCTTTAAAAGTAGGTAACCGATAACTTCCTTCATCAAAATTTTCTTCTTCTTCAATAATTGAAGATGCTTCTATCGGTTTTTGTTTTAGATCATCAATATTGGTAATAACAATTTTATTTTCTTCTTTATTTTCCTCTTCCTTAATCGTCGGCATTATATTCGTAGCATCACTAATAATAACTTCTTCTTTTTTATCCTCTTCTTTATCTTTTCTTTTAAATAAACTTAGTATTTTGTTTAGGGCATCGGCAAAGGTGATATCTAAAAGTAAAATAAAACCAAAAATAGTTAAGATAACTAAAATAATAGAAGTTCCAGTTTTGCCAAATAAGGAAGCTAAAAGATAAATACATATAGCTCCAATAAAACCACCACCAATTACAATAGAAGTAGTTCCATTGGTATTTAAAGCAGCATTATCAGGAATCGAAGACATTCTTTCCATATAATTTTCATAAGTGGCATTAATAATATCAATTGGTTTATTATGAACATTTAAAAATTCATAATGACTAAATATTAATAAAACTAAAATTAATAAATATAAACCAATTAATCGCGAATTACTAAATTTAGGCATTTTTCGTTTAAATAGCATATAAAAACCTAAGAATATGACAAAAAGTAAAACAATTAACCACCAGGTTCCCGCAAGAAACATAGCAAATTTTTTTATTATGGAACCAATTAAACCAAATCCTAAGCCAATAATTCCCAATAAAATTAAAATTAAACCGGTTAGTTCAACATTCATTTTGGAATTATTAGTATCTTTTGTTTTTTTCTTTTTTGCCATTTATTATCACCATAATAATTATAACTTAAACAATTTTTTTTTGCAATTTATTTGTTATATATACCCATACCAAAATAGGAAAAAGAACTAATATATATTGAGGAGGAAAAATATGTTATTTGATGATAATATTGGTTTTACCGCATTTGGTTTACCAAAAAATTTGTTTGATAGTGTTTTAACAACCGAAAAAGCCAAAAATTATGATATTTTACCTGTAGAAGAAGGTTTTATGAGGGGTAATATGTATGCTTTAGAATTTAAACCTTATAAAAATTATACTTATCGGAAATTAGAACCAACTACCAAAAGAAATTCTTTATTAATGGAAATAATGATGTATGATTTTGCCGTTAATGATTTAAATTTATGCTTAGACTTACATCCTGACAATGAAGAATTATTACAATTATTTAAAAAATATATGGCTAAGGCCTGTGAAAAAGAATTAGAATATGTAAAAAATTATGGACCATTACAATTAGATGAAGTATCTGGAAATAGCTTTAATTGGATTAATGACCCTTGGCCATGGATGGATAAGGAGGATAGCAAATATGTTTAAATATGTAAAGCATTTAAATTATCCAATTAATATTCGTAAAAAAGATTTAAAAATGGCTAAATTATTAATTACCCAATTTGGAGGAGCTAATAGTGAACTTGCCGCGGCTTTAAGATATTTTTCTCATAAATATACAATGCCAGATGAAAGAGGAAGAGCTTTATTAAATGATATTGCTACCGAAGAGTTAGGTCATTTAGAAATGATAGGAACTATGGTTCATCAATTATTAGAAAATGCGACTATTGAAGAAATTAAAGATGCGGGTTTAGAATCTTATTATGCCGATCATAAAAAAGGAATTTATCCTATGAATGCTAGTGGCGTACCTTTTACTGCTGCCTATATTGAATCAATGAGTGATCCTATAGCTAATTTAAGTGAAGATATGGCTGCTGAACAAAAAGCTCGGGCAACTTATGAAAATTTAATTGATTTAGCAACTGATCCCGATATAATTGGACCATTATTATTCTTAAGGCAAAGAGAAGTAGTTCATTTTAATCGTTTTAAAGAATTATATGATTATTATAAAAATAAAGGCTATTAAAAAAAATTATCTTTATGTTAAACATTAGTTAAAATTTCACCGATTTGTAATATAGATAACAAACAAAGATAAACTTTGTTTGAAATAAT
>CANRAL010000051.1 GCA_947628585.1 uncultured Bacilli bacterium
ATAAAGTGCAGTCATATGAGAATAAATTACTTTTGGAGTACTTACACTAAGTACATAATAAACATCTTCAATCTTAGAAGAATCCATATAAATTCCTTTAGCAACTTTTTCTATAATATTTTTTTTAGCCATAATAGATAGATAATTCCTACTTATATCAAGATTTTCAAGTTCTTTTGTAGTAATATATCCATTATTTCTTTTCATAAGTTTTTGAATGATTTCTATATTGCTTTCGTCTATAAATTCCTCTTTTGTCATAAAATCCATAATTCCACCTCTTTGTTCATTCGTACGGACATTATATCATTTGTCCGTATTATTGTCAACATGTGTTAGAAACCAATAAATTAAGGATTTAAAATCAAATTTTTTTGCCACCTAAATGCTACCTAAAATTAATTCAATATTTTTGGTTAATCTCTATAAAGCCTTATAAAACTTAGTAATGCACAAAAATGAGCCAGCTTTCGCTCTCTTTTTGGGGCGGTTAGTATTCACGCACTTCTAAGTTTATTTAAATACTTTTACCTTTATTTTAAAACTTTAAAAATTAGCTATTTATCTTAATAATTAAATAAAATTTAAAATTTTGGTAGTTGAAAAGGTAGTTGAGAAATGTTCTTAACTACCTTTTTATGACATGATGACAATATATGTGATGGTGTCACAATCAACTGTCATATTGTCATACTTAACTATTAACTTTTGAACTAAATCTTAACTTGTTTTTTTTAGCCCAATCATCTACTTTTTTTATATATTCTATGACATCTAAAATTTCATAGTTAATTCCTATATAATCCAATATAAATATTCTTATACATATACATAGTTTCCAATAAGCATATATATTTTCTAATTTATAAAAAACATTTTTATTTTGTTTTATATTAAGATGGGATAAATAATTTCTATGATTATTTGCTTTATATATAAATATTGCTGTTTTGTTAGGGTCATTTACTTTTCTTTTATCTCTTCTAGATAATATTTTTTTCGATGCTTTACTGTTAGTAAAATAATATATTAAAATATTTCTTAAATCTGCATTAGTAGAAATTAATGTTTTGTACATTCCTTCCATTATTTGAACAAAATTACAATTCTTTATTTCTTTATAACCATTCGAATTTATATTAATCATAAACAAATCATAAATAATTTTTGTTCTTTTTCTGAACTTTTCAAATTTTTTCAAATTTTCTTTATTTATTGTTTCATTACTTATATTTCCAAGTATATCTAGCCCATTACTTTTTGATTTTGATGGCTTATATTTGTCAACCATTTCGAAATATAAATATATATTTTCATCATTTGAACTTTTAATTTCTACACTTTTAGTTGTAGGAATATCTCCAAATATTAACATTATCATTTCAAGGATTGTATAAATAGGTTGAGAAAGCTTATTATAATTACTTTGTTTTTGTGAATTTATAGAAATTTCAATACTGAAGTCACCTTCAATTTTAGTAACTATATTTACTTTTTTTGTAGCAGTATAATCAAAACTATAACTTTTGATATATGACATGTGCTTTGAATGACCTAAATAATAAGTTTTAAAACAAACTTCTTTAATTTTTATGTCATCTACATTATTAGTCAAAATATTTTCTAATATTAAGTTAATAGAAACTGAAGAAAAAGAAACATTTTCCTTTGTGTTTATTGAGAAAATACATTCAATGCAAGAATAATATTTACCAAAGTTATCTTCTATATATACATATTTTGTTTTTCTACTTACTATATCAAAATCAAAATATAAATCACATACATTAGTCTCAAATATATCTTTTATTTTATCGAAAGGAATAACAAATGTTATTTTTCTATTGTTTAGATCAAGTTTTCCTTCTACCTCAAAAAATGTATTTTTATCTAGACTAATTCTTTTTATTTCTATTTCTGACATTACATGCCTACTCCAAATTCATTAATACACCATTATCTAAATCATCAATGTTATATAATGTTTCCAATTCATTAAATGTCTCTTCAAGATTCTTTCTTGCACTTTTCCATCCCAATCCATCTGTAAACCATATAAATGTAACACCATCAACTTTTTTAGATTCCTCCGCTAACATTTTATAACTTCTTGCTGTTTCATTTAATTTAGAACCACTAGATGCATAGAAATTAGTTTCAATAACATAAACTTGATTGTCTGTTTTAATTACAAAATCAAATCTTTTAGTTGATATATTATTTCCTGACATAGCTGAAAGATCTAGATTCCATTTCTTTTCTATTTCACTTAAATACATTTCTTTAAAATAATTAACATTCTTTTTATATCCTGCTTTAATAATGTATTCTTCAACTAAATCTTCCATTAAATGTCCTCCACGATTTTTTCTGCCATTAGAATCCAATCCTACTTCAACACCTAAAAGATAGTCATATAAGTTATTGATAATATGATTTTGTAGCAATTCAAATAAACCAGTTTCTCTCATAAATTTTATGTAATCTCCTATTGAATAAACTAGCTTGTTAAATTTAAACAAATATTCATTTGTAACATCTTTTACATAAATTTCGTTTGCTCTTACAGCTAATAATAATGGAATTACTTCTAGTGTTTCTGGATATTTAATTATAATCTCTTCAAATTCTTTTTCAATATTTTTACTTCCAACTAAAGAATTCAAAATATTTAGTTCAATCTTGTACTTTTCTGCTGATTTATATATCTTTTCAAAATCAACATAATATCTATAATTTGATATACTTGATTTAAATTTACTTAACCATTCATTAAAATTTCTACTCATTGTTTAATACCTCCTCTATAAAATCATTGCCAATTTTTTCAGTTAATTTATTTTGAAGTTTGTTAATCATTACTTTTTCTAATTCATTTATCATCATATCAATTGTGGCAATATAGTCTTCATTATAATTAAATTTTGTATTATATTTATTGTTAAATTCTGATGTTAGTTCTTTCATAATTATTGTAATATTATCTTTAGTTATTTTTTTTGTAACTTTTAAGATTGCAATATCCCTTTTTATGCATTGTAAATAATTTTCATCATTTATCATGTCTTGTATTTCATCAGCCATTTGTTTGGCTTCAAAAATTGACACAAATTTTTTCAGTATCTCATTACAGTACATTTTTATCACTTTCCTTTCTTTTAATCGTTAAATCCAAATATTCTTTTTCTAAATCAATACCAATATACTTTCTATTTAATTTATTAGCGACTATTCCTGTCGTACCACTACCATTAAAAGGATCAAGTATTAAATCTCCTTCATCAGTAGAAGCCAATATTAATTTTTCTAATATTTCCATAGGTTTTTGTGTTGGATGTTTTCCACACTTTTTTTCACTAGGCTTAGTAAGAGAAGATTCCCAAACATCTTTTGCTTGCTTTCCACCATTTAATTCACGCATCAAATCATAATTAAATTTATGTTTTGCTTTTTTTAAATCTTTCTTTGCCCAAAGAATTGTCTCTGTTGAATGAACAAAATATCTACAACTTATATTTGGTGGTGGATTTAATTTTTTCCAAGTTATATTATTTATTATTTTAAATCCTTCCTGTTCTAAGGCCATACCAATTGAATAGATATTATGCATTGTTCCACTAATCCAAATAGTTCCATTGTCTTTTAAAACTTGATAACACAATTTAATCCACGCTCTATTAAATTTGTGTTTTTCATCAATGCCTATTTTTTTATCCCATTCTCCTTTATTTACGGAAACCATTTTTCCACCACTACAAGAAATTCCATCACCTGATAAAAAGTAAGGAGGATCAGCAAATATCATATCAATACTTTTAGGCTCTATTTTTTTCAATTCTTTAAAAGAATCACCTAAAATCAGTTTAAAATTATCTGTTTCATAATAATATTTCATTTTCACTGATAGACTACCTCCTATATTAATTATTATCTTTTTATCCTTCAAATCCTTCTTTATTTTCAAAATTTGTAATAATTACTTCCTCCACAATACCTCTATCTTTAGCTTTAGCTCCAATATTTCTTTGTGCTTCTACATAATTGAAGTTATAATCCTTATAAAGTTCCTTAATTAAAGAAGTATTATAGTTAGAAAGCATCACATAACAACCCCTTTTATCCAAATCTTTAAAAACTTCTGATAACCTCTTTTGTTCTTCTTTTCCAAAACCATTTTCTGTATAACTATTAAAAGTAGATGTATCAGAATCATAAGGTGGATCAAAATATATAAAATCTCCTTTTTTAGCATCTTTTACTGAATCTTCAAAATCAGTAGATAATATCTTTATGTCATTTAAATTAAGGAATGAATAAATAATTCCTAAATTTATGCCATCATAAGTATTAACTTTTAACTTTTTACCAGATGGTACATTAAATTCATTTTTACTATTAACCCTATATAAACCATTAAAGCAAGACTTATTCAAATAAATTGTTCTAGCAGCTCTTTTATAATCAGCTAACTTACTAAATTTTTTCTTATCTTTATCTAAATCTCTTATTTTATAATAATAATCTTCAGAATGATTTGTCTCATGCTTATTCAATTCATTACACATAGAAATAAATTTACTTTCATCTTTAATGCAATTATAAACATTAATCAATTCCTCATTATAATCATTTATCACGGCTTTTTTAGGAGATAATTCAAACAATAAAGCACCCCCACCAACAAAAGGCTCATAATAAGTATCAAAATCATCAGGAGATAATTTTATAAGTTTATCGATAATAGATCTTTTTCCACCAGCCCATTTAACAAATGGTTTTCCTTTCAACATACTACACCTCCTGAGTTATAAATCAATTGTTTTTTATTCCAAATAAATTATACCATAGTTTATAATATTTCTTTATAAAATTAATTGAATTTTAGAATCATTTTTATAATTGTAATTTAAAAAATGAAGTGCACAATTGTTGTGCAATTAGTTTTAGAATTTATTTATAAGCAAATCATTTACAA
>CANRAL010000052.1 GCA_947628585.1 uncultured Bacilli bacterium
TATGGCTTGGAACAAAACAAAAAAATAGCGAGAATGGGTGGCAATACAGCCAAAGTTGCAAGAGTTGATCTTGAAAGAAAATTAGGCGAGAGAGTTATAACAAGTAGTAACGCTTTAAACTATAAATATATCGATGAAAAAAAAGAAATAGATAATAAAAAAAATTAAAAAAATAAGGTACTATATATAAATAAGGATAGAAAGTTTAAAACTTTGGTGAGTTATAGTAGTTACACCTTCTTTAAACAAAAGTTTTAAATTTGATAGCGTTTGGCCAGATAATTCATCTCAAGCATATCTTTTAGGATCATTACTAAATGATATAAAAAATGATAATAAAGTAGAAATGGAACAAACCGATAATAATATTATTTTAAAAAGTACAGTAAATTATCCTAATAATGAAGAGTTAAGTTATCAAAAATTATATTTTGATAAGAGTATGAATTTAAATAAAGTTGAAGTTTTTGATGAAGATAATGTTGTGAAAATTAAAGTTAATTTTAATGAAGTAAATTTAAAAGCTAAATTAGATAAAGATGATTTTGTTTTAGAAGATTTAATAGATGAAAATATTTCGAATAATAATTGTCAAACTGAAGAGGATTGTGAAAATAATTGCAGTACGGAAAGTTGTAAAACTAGTAAAGTTTTAGATGATATTATTTATCCACTTTATATTCCGGCGAATACTTACTTAAGTGATTCGGAAACTATTAGTGGAGAAGATACTAATCGTATAATATTAACTTTTAGTGGTGATCGGAATTTTGTTATTGTTGAAGAAGTTTCCAAAGTTAACAATGAATTTGAAGTTATTCCAGTTTATGGAGATCCTTTAATGCTTAATGAGGCTATTGGAGCTTTAAGTAATAACTCCTTAAGTTGGGATGCAAATAACGTTAATTATTATTTAGTAAGTAGTGACTTAACACCTAATGAAATGGTAATGGTTGCAGCTAGTTTAGGAAATTCGACCTTAGTTTCATCTTTAAAATAGACATTATGTCTATTTTTTGTTATAATCTTTATGGGAGAGGTTTGTTTATGAAAAGAAAAAAATTAGATATGGTAAATGAAGATGAAAAGGAAATACTTCGTTTTATTGTTATTGTTGTTGTAATCTTATTAGTAGTAGGAATTATATATTTAATAAGTTATTTTAAAGAACGGCAAAATGAGTATCATTATGATGATGTTAAATCCGGAGTTGTTGATAGTGGCATTGTAACTATTGGAACTATGCTTAATAAAGCTGAAGATGAATATTATGTAGCTATTTATAAAGATGATGATACAAAAGCAACTTATTATAATAATATTATTAGTAGTTATGCTTCTAAAGAAAATGCTTTAAATGTTTATTATTGTAATTTAAATAATAAATTAAATGAAGATTATATTGCTAAAGATGGAAAAAGTAATCCTAAAGCTAAGAAAATTGAAGATTTACAATTAGGAGATTTTACTTTATTAAAAATAAAAGAAGGAAAAATTACTAAATATATTGAAGATACAACAAAATTTGAAGAAGAATTACAAATAGAAGAAAAGGACTAAAATAATAGTTCTTTTCTTTTTGGTTATCTAGTGATAAAATTATCATAGAGGAGAATTACTAATATGAATAATAACAAAGGATTTAATTTATTATCAGTAATTGTAATTATTTTTGTTACATCGATAGTATCGGCAATAACGGTGGGAATAATAATTACAAATAGTTATAATGGAACGGATAAAATTACTTATGGGAAACTAATTCAAGATGAGGAATTACAAGAATTTTTAAGAGTGTATGAAACGGTTATAAATGATTATTATGATGATGTTGATAAAGAAAAGATGTTAGAAAGTGCTATGAATGGTATGCTAAATTACTTAGGAGATAATTATACTATGTATATGTCTAAGGAAGAAAAAGATGCTTTATCCGAAAAGTTAGAAGGCTCTTATAAAGGCATAGGTGTTACTATTCAAAATTGTGAAATAATCGAGCTTAATCCTAAAGGACCAGCATATAATAGTGGTTTAAAGGTAGGAGATACTATAATAGGTGTTGATAGTGAAGAATTTTCTACTTGTGAAGAAGATGGTAGTACTACAACTAAAATAACAAATGCTATAAAAAATAATGATAAAGAAAAAGTAATTATTAAGGTAAAAAGAGAAGATGATATATTAAATTTTGAAATTAAATTAAGTGAAGTAGTTATTCCTAATGTAGATTCTTATATGGTAGAAAATACGAAAATTGGTTATATTAGTGTTTCTATTTTCTCAGATAATATTGGAGAACAATTTAATGAAGCTTTAGAAAGTTTAAAAGATTTAGGAATGGAAAGTTTAATAATTGATTTAAGAAATAATACGGGTGGTTTTTTAGACGGAGCTAAAGATATAGCAAGTTCTATATTACCTAAAGGAAAACTAATATATACTTTAAAAAATAAAGATAAGGAACAAAGTTTTTATGATGAAACATCAGAATCTTTAGATATTCCTATAGTTATATTAATTAATGGTTTAAGTGCCTCATCTAGTGAAATTTTAACTGCGGCTTTAAAGGATAGTTATAGTGCTACTTTAATAGGAACCAAAAGTTATGGTAAAGGAAAAGTTCAACAAACTTATACTTTAGAAGATGGCAGTATGGCTAAATATACAACGGCTTTATGGTTACGACCTAATGGGGATTGTATTGATGGCATAGGAATTACTCCGGATATAGAAGTACCAATTCGTATTGAAAGTGATGCGGATGGAGTAGAACATAGTGTTGATGATTCATTAACTAAAGCAATAGATTATTTACAAGGACAAAATTGATTTTTGTTCTTTTTTTAGGTATAATTAATTTAGGTATTATTATGAATGTAAAAGATAAATTTAAAATTCATTGTTATAAACATAATGGAAAAATAATTAGAGCCAGTGAAGATACTATTATATTAGATATAACAGATGATTATATAGTTTGTGCTAATAATATGGTAGAGATTAAAGAAAGCGATGGTAGAGATTATACTACGAAAGAATTAGCTATATTGTTTTTTTATAAAAATCATTGGTTTAATGTAATTGCTCAATTGAAATCATTTGGTTTATTTTATTATTGTAATTTAGCAAGTCCTTATACAATAGATGAAGATATTATAAAATATATTGACTATGATTTAGATTTAAGAGTTTATCCTGATGGGGGATATCGAGTATTGGATCGAAATGAATATGAATATCATAAAAAAATAATGAATTATCCTAAAGAAATTGATTTTATATTAAAAAAAGAGCTTGATTATTTAATTTATATGAAAAAAAATAATTTAGGTCATTTTAATAAAGATTTAGTTGCATATTACTATAAAAAGTATCAAGAAATGATTAAAAATTAAGCATTTTTATCTTAAAAAAAGCATAAAATATACCGAAAAAGCAAAAAATGTCAAAAAAATGTCAAAAATTTTAATTTTTTTGTTGACAAGTCATTTTTTGTTTGATATATTAATAACGCACAAGCAAAAAAGGGCTGTGCAGAATGATCTTTGAAAACTAAGTAAAAATGTCAATTTGAGTAGCTTAGGAAAAACTTAAAATTAAGATTTAAAAATAAAATCTTTTTTATTGAGAGTTTGATCCTGGCTCAGGATGAACGCTGGCGGCATGCCTAAGACATGCAAGTCGAACGAGAGGGCCCATTGATATTTTTTGAAGTTTGGAGTGCTTGCACAAAGAACGGATTAAGATGGATTTGGATTTTCCCTCTAGTGGCAAACGGGTGAGTAACACGTGGGTTACCTGCCTCTAAGACTGGGATAACAGTTGGAAACGACTGATAATACTGGATGTGTTCTACGGAATAAAGGAACCTTTAAAGTTTCACTTAGAGATGGGCCTGCGGCGTATTAGCTAGTTGGTGAGGTAATGGCTCACCAAGGCGACGATGCGTAGCCGAACTGAGAGGTTGATCGGCCACACTGGGACTGAGACACGGCCCAGACTCCTACGGGAGACAGCAGTTAGGAATATTCGTCAATGGGGGAAACCCTGAACGAGCAATGCCGCGTGAACGATGAAGGCCCTATGGGTTGTAAAGTTCTGTTGTTTGGAAAGAATTGTAAGACTAGGAAATGAGATTTACTTGACGGTACCATTCAAGAAAGCCACGGCTAACTACGTGCCAGCAGCCGCGGTAATACGTAGGTGGCGAGCGTTATCCGGATTTATTGGGCGTAAAGGGTGCGCAGGCGGTTTATTAAGTCTAAAATTAAATCTTGGGGCTTAACCCCATTTCGTTTTAGAAACTGGTAGGCTTGAGTATGGTAGAGGCAAATGGAATTCCTAGTGTAGCGGTGGAATGCGTAGATATTAGGAGGAACACCAGTGGCGAAGGCGGTTTGCTGGGCCATTACTGACGCTCATGCACGAAAGCGTGGGGAGCAAATAGGATTAGATACCCTAGTAGTCCACGCTGTAAACGATGAGTACTAAGTGTCGGGTT
>CANRAL010000053.1 GCA_947628585.1 uncultured Bacilli bacterium
AAAATAATTTTAAAAAAATTTTTTTATTTATTTTAACCCATTTTCTCTTGTTTGGCTATTTTAATTTTTTCAAAATTGCAATATATTGGTGTAAATAAATTAAAAATTAACAGCCAATAAGCCCAATAATCTTTCCTTTTGGTAATTTTATATTAATACGATTTAAATGAAAATTTTGATACTTTTTTTCTAAATTAGTAACTTCTAAATTATATTCCATATTTTTCACCTATTAAAAGTATATCATGATTTAAAAAAATTAAATAATTTATTTAATTTATAGTAGCAAAATTTTTATTTTTGCAATAAAATTATATTATGTTGCAGATATAGTTTAATGGTAAAATATAAGCTTCCCAAGCTTAAGTTACGAGTTCGATTCTCGCTATCTGCTCCATTGGGAAATCTATCCGAACTTTTTAAAAGTTTAGATTTTAATACCAAAAAGTATCAATTTCAAAAAGAAGTTGGTACTTTTTTAATGCTTAAAGAAAGGATAGATTTAAAATGATTAAAATTGTTACTAGAAAATTAGAGTTTGAACCCGCATTACAAAAGAAAATTGAATTTATTTGCAATTTTTGTAATGTTAAACCCAAAATTATTAATGGAAGCATTCGGAATGTTTACAAAACTAATTTAAGTTATGTTGAACCACATAGAATCATAATTAAAGGAATAACTCTATTAGCATTTAATTATTCTAAAACTCTATATATTAACAATTTATCAAATCAATTAGAATTACAAGATTTAGAAAAATTTTTAAAACAACTAAATTAAAAATTTAATGTACCAACTTTCTTAAAAACTTTTACTTATATGGCTTAAAATTGCCATTTGTCTTGACAACGAAATAAAAATATATATAATAAACAACCAAGAACGAGTTTTATGTTTTTGTGGGGTTAATATAAAACAAAGTTAAAAAATTATTATTAATAACCTATTGAGGTGTCAAAGACATAAAATTGTTTATAGTCTTTGTCGCCTCTTTTTTAATAGCAAAGAATAAGAAAGGAATGGTAAAAATGAATGAAGAAAAGAAAATTGCAGGAATATATATAAGAGTAAGTACCGAAGATCAAGCCCGAGAAGGTTTTAGTTTACCCGAACAAGAAAAAAGACTTAGAGCTATGTGCGAATATAAAGGTTATGAAGTTTATAAAGTTTATAAAGACGCAGGTATAAGTGCCAAAACAGGAAATCATAGACCAGCATTTGAAGAATTAAAAGAAGATATTAAAAATAAAAAAGTAAATACAATAGCAGTTCTAAAATTAGATAGGTTAACTCGTAGTGTTTATGATATGGAAAATATAATGAGATTTCTTGAAGAAAATAATGCTTATTTAGATTGTGCTAATGATGATATAAATACTACTAATGCCAACGGAAGAATGGTAGCAAGACTTTTAACATCAGTTAGTCAAAATGAAATAGAAAGAACAAGTGAAAGAACAAAAATTGGTTTAGTTGGTGCAATAAAAGCAGGAAATATACCCCATCAAACTCCTTTTGGTTATAAAAGAGTTAACAAAAAACTTGTTCCTGATGAAGCTACTAAAGATGATGTAATAAGAATATTTAATTTGTATTATGCAGGTAGTTCTTATCAAACTATTGCTAATATTTATAATAAGGAAAAAATATTTGGAAAAACAAATTGGTGTGATTCAACCATTTTAAAAATTATCTCAAATGAAATTTACAAAGGTGATTTTGTCCATGGAAAAAGAACTAGTCACCCAACCTACTATGAAAATGTAGTTGAACCACTTGTTTCAAAAGAATTTTGGGAAGAATGCCAAGTACAAAAGAAGAAAAATTCAAGAAATTATCGCCGTGATAAAGAATATTTATTCTTACAAAAACTAAAGTGTCCAAAATGTGGTCGGATTTTAGGTGGTAATGCTACGAGAAAGAAAAATGGCACAATTTATTATTACTATCAATGTAATAAATGCAAAATAAATATCAAAGAAAATGATATTATGGAAGAATTTGAAAACTTTATTTATGAATTACAAGAATATGATGCCATAGTTAATCAAACTCTACTTCCTATAATAAAAACAAAATTAAATAATCCTAAAGAAAAGTTAGAAAAGGAACTTAATGTCCAAAAAGAAAAAGCCGAACGAATTAAAAAGGCCTATGTAAATGGTACATTTACTCTTGAAGAATATACCGAAGAAAAAGAACTTGTAGATGGTGTAATTAGTAATTTAGAAACTAAAATTAAAGAATGCGATATTTGTGATGAATTACAATTAACCGCGGAAGATATATTAATAAAAAGAGATTTAGATTGTATAAATAAAATACTTTATCCTAAAGAATATGAAGAACATAATTATACTTGGAAAGATTATACAAGAGAAGAAAAAGCTGATTTAATAATGCGATACATTGATTTTGTAGAATTAGAAACTTATGGGAAAAATAAAGTAAGATTAGGCGAAGTATATTTTAGAGAAAGTTTTTGTAAAACTTGTAACGAAATATATGATGCAGGTTATATAGATAAAGTTGATTATGCTATATTAGGAAATCAAGTAACCAAATTAAGATTTAGTGAATATCTACCTTTTGAAAAAGTAAGTGAAATAGTATTTACTTTAAGACAATTTTATAATGTAGGTTATTATGAAGCCACATACTATTATGATGATAAAGTAATGTATTTCTCTCCTGATGAAAGTAGACATATTGTAAGAATATTTCCATTAGAAGATTATCAAAAAATGGGTAAAATTGATAAATTAGAAGTTGGTGTAATTTATATTGAAGATGGTGAAGAACCTTTTATAGACAATAAAGATGATGTTTTTAATTCAATACCTGAAAAAAAGGACTATAAAGATTATAGTAATATTTTATTTAGAGAACCAATTAGATATAAAAAACTTGAAGAAAATAAATTTATAAAATAATTAAAAAATAAAGGTTTGTATTACAAATGTATATACAAATTTTTATTTTAAATAAAATACTTTCTTTTTAATTTGTAATACAAAAAGTTTAAAAAGGTATTACATTTCGCAAGTGCGAAATAGGTTCTGGTGCACGAAATTCCTTTTATTTTAGGAAAATAAAGGGTTTCGTGGTGCATCCTTATATCCTGTTGTAATTTTTTTACTATATTTTTGATAAAAATTTTTATTAATTATCTAATTTATTCCAATTCCTTTATTGACAACAGGAACCCACTTGTAATTCTTATTTATAAATAAGCCAAGCAACAAAATAATTTTATTGCTTGGCTAAAAGCATTACGAATTAACAAGTGCCTATTGTCAATAAATTTTCTCGGCATAAATAATTCTTTAAATGGTTTCTAACGAATTGGATTCATAACCCCCAAAGGTTTCTCTACGATAAGTTAAAAGTTCATTAATTAATCCGTTAAAATCAAAATCTAATTTTGCTACTTCGTATATTTCCGAAATATCATAAAATATTTCCGTTAGAAAATCTATTTTATCGACTAATTCTAATTTGTAAAACATTGATAATATTTTATTTAATGAATTTTTATTTTTAATGTATGGTTCAATATCTATACCATTTGGATTAATTGTTATTCCTTCTTTTGATGCGGCAATAACTAATAAATCAGTTGCCAATTTCATTGGATCATCTAAATTAATATTAATAGCTTCAAAAACTATTTTGTCATTTTCTAAAGCATCATCACTACTCACATAATTACCATCATTAATTAGTCCATTATAAATATGATTTAAAATAATACTCGTAAAATATAACTTTTGTGAATCGTCTAAAGTTCTAAATTGAGTTACTACATTTTTTGCTAAATCGCTAATATTTTCTCTCATAATACCACCCTTTCTTTTTGATAGTTTTTAGCCATTTTAACAACTTTTATTTTTTTAACCGTATAAGTGATTAAAGATATATTTCATTTGTTATACGATTTATTTTAGATACCTTTAATCGCAAATTTTGGTTAAATAATTAATCACTCGCCGACTTGTAATTGTCAAGGAATATTT
>CANRAL010000054.1 GCA_947628585.1 uncultured Bacilli bacterium
TTTATATTAAAATTTTCATTTTAATATCTTCTTTCTTCTAGTGTATCTTGTTTTCCATAAAACTTTTCACACTATCAAATGTTATGCGAAAGTTCTTTTAAAAATGTCAAAAATATGATATATTTTTAAATAGTTGAAGGTGGGATTATTAAATGAATAAAAAAACTAGAAAAATTCTAGTCTGGATTATGTTACTTTTAATGGTAGCAAGTGCTGTTGCTGGAATAGTTGTTTACTTTATCCAATAGGAGTAAAAAAGATAAGTAAATTAGTAAATTTTTCAATAAAGATAAAAATTATTACTAGGGAAAAGATTAAAAATGGACCATATGGTAGTTCATTTTTTTTATTTAAATATGTAGATGCTAAGGCATAAGGCAATGCTAAGAAGGCTGAGAATATAATACAAATTAGTCCCATCCTAAAACCAATGCCATAATAACCTAAAGTAAGACCAATAATAAAACTTAGTTTGATATCTCCCCCACCCAAAGATTCTCTTTTAAATAATTTATCTCCAAGTAATTTAATTAAATACATGAATATAAATAAAACTACTCCATATATAATAGCAATAAAGGTATTTTTTAAACCTACTTCAAAATATTTTAAAATTAATAAAAGAATACCACTTATAATAAGAGGTGAATCTAAAATAATCATATATTTAAAATCACTAATACAAATAATTAAAGCAAGTGATAAAATAACTAAATAAATATCTAATTTAATAGTCATACCAAAATATAAATAGCCAAATAAGAAAAGCAAACCTGTTATTATTTCGACTATTATATGCTCTATTTTAATTTTTTTATGACAATGACGACATTTACCACCTTGAATTACATAAGAAACAATAGGTATTAATTCATACCATTTTAAAATTTCCTTACAATAGTCGCATCTACTTCTTCCTGTAATTATATTATCTTTTAAAGGAAGTCTTGTACCAATAACTAAGTAAAATGAACCTAAAACTGCTCCAACTATAAATAATAAAATTCCCATAAATACCTCTTACATAATTTGTTCATACATACCAAACATTGGTACAACAACAGCAATAATAATACCACCAACTATTAAAGCCAGTAAACTAATTAAAATTGGTTCAATAAAGGCTTTTAAATTATTAATAATACTTTTATGAAGTCCTTGATAATAATCACTAACCTTTTGCATCATAACATCAAGTTCACCAGTTGATTCACCAGTAACAATCATAAAATATGCTACTTCTGGTACAGCCCAATGGTCTTTAAATGCTTCACTTATTTTTTCCCCTTTAACGATATTATTAATTGTTCTATATAAAATTTCTTTATATACTTCATTATTAGTTATTTTACTTAAAATATCAATACTTTCCGTTATAAAAACATTATTTCTAAGTAATGAGGCAAATGTTTTCGTAAATATAGCAAGTTCATTATAAATAATAATATTTTTTACTACTGGAATATGCATTAAAAGAATTTGGACACTTTTCCGAAATTGTTTAATATTTTTATAAGCCACTACTAAGAAGATTAACGCAATAATAGCCACTCCAAAAAGGATAAACACATTATCTTTTAAAAATTCGCTTGCTTTAATAACAAAAGCAGTTAAACCATTTAATTTTAAATCATTTTTTTCATAAATTTCAACAAATCTTGGAATGATAAATACTAAAATAAATGTGACAACTACAATAGCGAATACAGATATTATGGCAGGATAAGTCATTGCACTTTTCATTTGTTTTTTAGTATTATCAACTTCTGTATAATAATCAGCCATTTCTTCTAATGTTTCAACAAGTGTTCCACTTGCTTCAGCAGCCTTAACCATATTGATTAGAAGGGCTGGAAAGGTACTACCTTGTTTTTCTAGAGCCGAAGAAAATGATGAACCTAAAGTAAGTTCGAATGATAATGATTGTAACATTCTTTTTCGACTTTTATTTTTAGTTTGTTTAGATAATATTTTAACAGCATCAGTTAGAGAAATACCGGCTTTTAAGTAAGTTGCTAGTTGAGTTAACCAAAATATTAATTCTTTCGTTTTTAATTTTGGATTACCAATAGGTGATTCTTTATATAAAAAGTTAATTAAAGGTCCACTTTTTATACTATAAACAGTATAACCTTCATTTACTAAAAAGGCATTGATATCAAGTTTAGATAGACCATTCATCGTACCAGTAATAATTCGACCTTGGCCATCTCTAACCTTAAAAAAGTAGGTAGTTATTTCTTTACTACGAGTGGCTCCAGATGTTTGTAAATCACGTAATAATTCTTGATATTCCGCATCAAGTTTAGCAAGTGTTCTAGCACTATAATGATATTTCTTTTCTTTTTTCTCATCCTTTTTATCACGATAACTAGTAGTATTCCCTGCTGCTTTGGCTCTTTTATAGCCTTCCCCAAATCGCCAAGTTAAATAATTATAAGAATCAACAAAAAAATCAAAAGTACAGGCTTTTACCCCAATTAAAGCATAATAAAAAATATAAATAAATATTAAAAAGAAATCTTTAAAAAAGTTTACTAATGAAAGTGTCCAATGTTTATTATTTTCTGTAATTTCCATAAGCAAACTCCTTACTATTCTATGATGAATTATAACATAAAAAATTATTAGATACTAGTCTATTATGTAAAATTGTTTAACACACATATATTTTTTTATTAACACAAAAAAGAAATGCTTGATATAAGCACTCTTTTTAAAAATAATTAATATAATATATTAGGTGAAGAAAATATGCCTTATCGCCCTAATCCTACTTTTTATATCTTTTGTGCTATTGGTTTATGTATCTTAATCTTTTATCAACTTATTATTACTTTTATTTTACCCTTTAGATATAATATCTTTATTTTAACTATTGAAATTATTTTACTAGTATTATGTATCAGTCGTATAGTATGGTTTTAAAAAACTTTCAGTTTTATAAACATAATCTAATTTCTTTCGCATATTTTTACAAGTTTCAAATTCATTATCAGTAAATTTAATTTCTGGTACTAAAGAAATAAGAATAAAGAATAATTTTTGTTCTTGTTCTGATAAACTAGTAATGGCTAAATATCTTTTATATATCGAAGAAAACTCTAATTCCCAATAATTATTTTGATAAAGTTTAAATAAATCTAAAATAGGTGTATCAAACTTAGCATGATCCCAACTTATTAAGTAATCTCGATCACTTTTAATATAGTGGTCTAAACTTAAATTATTATGAATTAGAGAAAGTCTTTCTGACTGTTTTTCTTTAACTAAACTATACCAATCATCAAGTTCTCTTTCCGAAAAAGCAAGAGCACTTTTTATTTTGCTATAATTTCTGACAAATTCATATTCTGATGGCGACATATAAATACTTTTAATAAATAAATCATAATATTTTAAATAATAATCTTGTAAATATAAAATATTATTTTTAATATTTTCATATATTTCTTTATATGTTTCTTCTGATACTTCTTTATTAAAAGAGGTTTTGGAATGAAGAAGGGCCACTAAAGATATTAAATCTTCACTTTTAGATGGATCTATTACCCCATTATCTTCCACATATTCAAAAACATAATTATCATCTCTAGAATCAGCATAGATTTCCGGAAAAGCATTAAAATTACGCATTTTTAAATAATTGAATATTCCAATTAAATCTTTATTTTTCGGCTTTTTCTTAACCACAAAATTCCCACTGGTAGTCTCTAGGATAGTTGCATTACCCCTAATTGTATAACGATATGGTTTATAAAGCGATTTTAATGATTCTATTTTATTCATCAACTTTAGGTATTAAAATTTTAT
>CANRAL010000055.1 GCA_947628585.1 uncultured Bacilli bacterium
AGCATTTAGCCATAAATTATGATTTTCTTTTCTTGTATTTTTATAATAAATATCCGATAACCCTAAAATATCACTTTCCTCTTTTTGGAGTATTTTAATAAAATTAGTTATATCTTTAGTAATAACTTCATCAAAATCTTTATTTAATTTTTGGTAAGTTTTTTCATTTTTTAAATCAAAATCAGGGTTATTTTCTAAAATTCTACCTTCTAACTTGGCAGTTATTTTAATTTTATCTTTCGTAACTTCTATGTCAGTACTAGAGCCTGTTATATTTATGGTTACATTACCTTTTTCATATTCTTTACTAAATCCTAAACTAAAGACATTTTTGGTAAGTAGATTATATAAAGGAGAATTTTTTTTATCTAAGTAACTTTTAAATTTATAACCATTAAATAAACAAAATTCATCTAAAGATATTTCATCATTATTTAAAGTTATGGAATTTAAAACTATGTCATAGTTATTGCCCGCTAGTTTAGCCACGATATTTTGAAAAGTTTCGGTTACGGCCAAATTATTATTATATTGTTCATTTTCAATTAATTTAGTAATTAAATCACTTACTACTGGATTGTTATCACTATTATGGGTAAGGATTTCTTTTGGTGAGACATCTTTTGTTACAATTGCCATAAATTCATCTCTTATATTAGTATCTCTAAGTAAGTAATCACTTATTTTATCGAGTTTATCTTTAACAACACTTTCACTAAATAAAATTATTTTTAGATGCGCAAAGTAAGGCTTTTTACCTACTTTATAATTGACATCAGTTGCGGCCTCACTTATAGTTTTTCCGTGACCTTCGGCGGTAAAACTTTTCATTGTAGTATTATCATCCGTTTTAATATCATTAAGTATTTCATAAGTAAGATAGTATTCATCATTATAGTAATCAATACCTACTCCCGATACAATTGCTAAATTATTTAATTCCACATTATCATAACAACCAGTTAGTAGGAATACCCCAATTAGTAAAATAATTATCTTTTTCATTCAAATCTTCCCCTTGTAAAATTTTTGTTAGTAGTAAGATCACTTCTTTTAGTATTTTTCTTATCTTGTTTTTTTAAGACTGTCTTATAAAAATAATCTTTGTTAAAAGGCGCAATGGGAGCAAAATAAGGTGAATTTAGGGAGTGAATAGAGATAACATGAATTAAGAAAATCATTAGACTTAAAAATATGCCATATAGACCAAAGAAGGCCGCGAAGAATAAAAATAAGTAACGATAAAAACGAAGTGCATTATTTATTTCTAAATCATTAAAAATTAAACTAGTAATAAAAGTAAATGAGGCAACAATTATCGCAATAGGTGATACTAAGCCCGCATTAACCGCAGCCTCCCCAATAATTAAAGCACCTAAAATGGAAATAGCGGAACCAAAACTAGAGGGAAATCTTAAATCACTTTCTCTTAAAATATCACAAATAATTAAAAGCATAATTACTTCAATGATGGATGGAAAAGGTACACCAGATGATTGGGTACTAAAATTAATTAGCAAACTTGATGGTATAGTTTCTTGATTATAATTCATAATGGCCACAAAGAAACCAGGTACAATGATGGAAAATAAGAAACATAATTCTCTAAGTATTTTAATAAAACCCACATTAATACTTTTTTCATAGTTATCACTAACCGGATTAATAAAATCAACTAAGAATGTTGGCAAAATCAAAGCAAAAGGAGAAGTATCAGTAAGAATAGCAATTTTACCTTCTAAAAGAGATGTTACAACAAGGTCTGGTCGCTCAGTTCTCTTAATCGTTGGAAATATTGTTTTATTTTCGCCTTCTAAATAATTGATAATTGTCCCAACATCAATAACTCCATCAACATCAATATTATTTAATTTGTCCATAACATCATTTACTAAATCTAAATTAGCCACATCATCTAAATAATTAATACTTATATTAGTTTTAGTTTTTCTACCTATTATAATTTCTTTTGTTTTTAAAGTATTACTTTTAATTCTTCTTTTAATAAGTCCTAAATTAGTTTGATAATTTTCATTAAAAGAATCTTCTGGTCCAAATAAAGATGGCTCTCTTATGGAATTAGAAATACTTCTTGATAAATCACCTTTAACCTCAATGGCTATTACTTCATTACCACTGATAATAACCGCAAATCCGTTAGTTAAATAAAATTCAATTTTATCATATATTTCAATTCTTACTGTATTAGCCCCTGGCAAATTAGTATTTAAATCACTACTTTTGTGATAGTTATGAAGTCCTTTTAAAATATAATCATTTATTTTATCACTAGAGCAAATAGTTTCAATATAAACCACATAAATACTTTTAAAAGTACTTACTTTCATTTCTTTTATTTTAAGGTCTGCCACATCCTTAAAATCTCTTTGTAATTTTAGAACTATTTTATTGATAATACCACCTTCTTTAATCATTTTTATTATTGGCAAATAATACCAATTTAATACATTTAGTTTTTTTAACTCTTTTTTAATAGTTTTAAATATGGTATATTAGATTTATGGAAATAGAAATTATTAAATTTGACAATTTAGGTAGAGGAATAGGTTATGTAAATAATAAAATTATCTTTATTCCTAAAACTATCCCGGGTGATATAGTAAATATTGAAATTACTAAAGATAAGAAAAATTATTATGAAGGAAAGATAACTAAAATTATTAAACCATCTAGTTTAAGAAAAGATGCAATTTGTCCTTTTTTTAATAAATGTGGTGGCTGCGACTTTTTAAATATTTCTTTATCTGAAGCCTTAGATTATAAAATAAATTTGATAAATGAATTATTAGGTCAAAATAAAATAGATTATCAAGTTAAAAATATTATTAAAAGTAAAGATGCTTATAATTATCGTAATAAAATAACTTTACAAATTCATAATGGGAAAGTAGGTTTTTATCAAAAAGATAGTCATCAATTAATAGAAATAGATTATTGTTATTTAGCAAAAGAGGAAATAAATAATATTTTAAAAGATTTACATATTTTAAATATTAAAAATGGTACTTTAACTATTCGTTGTAATTATAAAAATGAATTATTATTAGATGTAAAAACAGAAGATAAACTTGAGAATATAAATAAGTTAGTTAATAAACACAAAATTATTGGTATTGTAGTTAATGATAAATGTATTTATGGTGATGATTATTTTATTGAAGGATTAGATAACTTTTTATTTAAAGTAAGTCATAATGCATTTTTTCAAATTAATCCTTTTATATGTGAAGAAATATTTAAATTAATTAAAAAAAATACTAAAACTTCAAATAATATTTTAGATTTATATTGTGGAGTAGGTACTCTTAGTATAGTAGCAAGTACTAATGCTAAAAAAGTAGTTGGAGTAGAAATAGGAAAGAACGCTATTAAAAATGCTAACTTTAATAAAAAATTGAATAATCAAAATAATTTAGAATTTATTTGTGCTGATACCAAAGATATTTTAAAT
>CANRAL010000056.1 GCA_947628585.1 uncultured Bacilli bacterium
GTACTATGAAAAATTATATATTTTTTATTATTAATTGTTCTTGTAATACGATATGTATTTAAAACACTATTGCCAATAATATTATAGGTTAATACTCCATTATCAAAATTACACTTCATTGTTCTTTCATCATACTTTACATCAATTTCATAATAATTATAAAAATATAGTCCAGCAAACAAAATAATAAATAATAAGCCTATTATTAAAACCATTCTCTTTATTGTTTTTACAAGTCGCTTTTTACTATCAATAGTTAAATTAATAATATTTTCTGTTAATTTATCTTGATATTTTTTATTATTTATCTTTTCTCCACTTAATAGTTCATTAATGGAAATGTCTAGTATTTCACATAGTGGCTTAAACAATGATAAATCAGGCATATTTCTACCATTTTCCCAATTCCCAATAGTACGATCTGATACTGATAATTTTTCTGCCAATTCTTGTTGAGTAATATTTTTATTTTTTCGACATTTAGAAATAAATTTTCCTATTTTTTCTAAATCCATAGTTTTACTCCTTTCATTATCTACATTTTAAAACTTGAAAGTTGATTTTAACAGGAAATATTACAAGGGTAAACTAATTTATTAGTAATAAAATTACTATAAATATTTTAATCACACAAATCATCAGTATATTCTAGTGAATAATCACCAATATAAATGTTTTTATTTCCATCCATTTTCTTACAACTAATCAAAGTTACATCTTTATCTTTTGATTTATATATAGTTGTTCCACCATCATATAAAGCCCCAGTTAGTTCTAATTTATCTGTTATCTTTTTTATTGAATCATCTAAAGTTCCATTATTATTTGAAATATATTCCTTCAAAGTCATAGTTTTTCCATCAACAACATAAAATTGGTTAATATTTCTTGCTAAATATATTTTTCTATTCTCAAAAGTAAAATAATCATTAAATCTAATATCATTATGAATTTCTGGTTTAGTTAAATAAAAATCAAATTCTTTTGTATTACTTTCTTTAACAGAACAAGCAAATTTTGTTCCTATCCAAATAGTAACATTTTCATTATTATTGCAATGATAATGATTTACAAATATACCTTTATCAATATAATCGGTAGAGCCACCATCTAAATTTTCTCTTATCTTCAATAATGGACTATTATCAAAGATTTTTGCTTGTAAAGTATCAAGTGCAACAATTCCTACCAAAACACCTAGAACAATTAAAGTAATTTTTAAACTTTTTTTCATTTTTACCTTCCTTTAAACTCACTAATTAATTAACTTAATTATACTATATATTTTATATATAACAAGATATCCAAAATAATTAACGCTCTCCTTCTTTACCATTTGTTATAACAAAATCAATAAGTTTCTTATTACTTTCATATAAATCAATTGATGTATTATCTTCACAATATATAATAAGAGATTTAGCATGAGGAAAAGAATGCACATATTCAATTTTATCCATAGATTCACAATATTCATTATTATTTTCTTTTAATAATTTTATTATTATATTTCTATTATTATTATTAACTTTTAAAAGATAATATGTCTCATTATATTTAAAAGCATTATTAATAAACATTATAAAAATAACAAAACCTAAAACTAACAAAATGGTTATTACGCCAATTACAATAAAAGTAATTTTAGCATATTTCTTTCCTTTTGTTATTGCTTCTAAATATTCACTATTTTCTTCCATATTGTTCAATTTTAATCATCTCACTTTAAAATTTTATAATATTTTCTAATTGTTCTTTCATTAATAGCGAATTTTTTTATTGCTACTTCTTTTTGCAATACTTTAGAGTTAAATTTTAATTCGTTGTATATATATTTTAACAATTTTTCATTTACTATTTATTACTACACTTGCCGCCATGAGTAGTAACATATTTTTTTAAAGTATCTAAAGATTTAAATAGCGTTTCTAAATCTCTGCCTGCAGGATATGTTTCAAAAATTCCGCCATGTCTATTATTTTCTTCAATAAAAGCTTCAATATAAAATGATTTATCTTCTTCTTGCAATAATGATACATAAATAGTTTTATTATTTAATTCACATACAAATTCATCTTGATAATAATTTTTTATTTTAATAAGATAAATAGTTAAGAAAATTAAAGTAAATAATATAATAAAATATAAAGTAATTATAATTATTTTAGAAATTTTTAAATGCTTTTTAGCTAAATTTTCCGTATTAATTATTTTATTTTCTAAAACATTTTGAATATCATTATCTAATAATTCATCAGTACCTATATTAAAAACTTTAGATAATAATTTTAATTGCTCTGGATTTGGGGATGTTTCATTCAACTCCCAATTAGAAATTGTTTGTCTTGTAACATTTATTAGTTCGCCTAATTGTTCTTGTGAAAGACCATGTGTTTTTCTTAATTTTAAAATTTTTTTACCCAACATATATTTTCTCCTTACACATCCAATTATAATTAATTGTTACTTAACAATCTACCAAAAATCTTTTGAACTTTGACAAATAGTTTTAACATTTTAATAATTATTTATATAAATTTTAATTTATTAAAACAAAATAATAATTGCTACAAGAAACACAAATATTGCTACAAATAATGAAAAGTATGCTGTTGATCTATTAGTTTTCCAATTTTCTATTGCTTGAATTATCATTAATACTCCTAATAATGGTTCAAAAACATTGATTGACTTATCCCATATATTAAATATTTGCATTAAAGCTAAGACTATAATAATAACAGAAATAATTAGTCCCAATATTGTTAGAATTTTAAATGGAATAGTTTTTTTATTCCAATCTTTTAATTTCACTTTATAAAACCTCACTTTCAAAATTGTAATTTATTCAACATTGTTATAAACTTCAAATCCAAGTATTTCTATAATAATTCCTTGCTCATATTTTTTTATTTTTAAATCTTCTTCTTTTTCTTCGAGAGTTAATCTTTTAACTTTTGATATTTTATAAATCAATGCTTTATATTCTACTGTACCACCATCTTTTAATTGATTTCTAATTGGAAACAATAATACTAATAGAATAATTACTACTAAAACTATAATTATTTTTTTCTTCATATATACTCCTTACAATTAATTAACTTAATTATAATATACTATTTCAAAATATGCCACACTGTTTTTCTTCCAGAACTTTGTCGAACAATGTAGCCATTGTCTTTTAAAATTTTATAATATCTTCTTATTGTTCTTTCATTAACATCATATTTTTTTGCTAACTTTATTTGAGATACTTTTGGATTTAATTTCAATTCATTATATAATTTTTTTAACAATCCTTCATTTACTACATTCATTATACTTACTTATTTTTTGTTGCTACTTCATGTTCATTAACTTTATGTTTAAAATCATACATTGAACAAAAGACTATACTTTTAAAAAGTTCTTCAAGTTTTTTACTATTCTTTTTAAATTTAAAA
>CANRAL010000057.1 GCA_947628585.1 uncultured Bacilli bacterium
TTGTATAAAAAAAGAAAAAGAAACCCAACTTGTTAAACAAATTTCTTTTTCTATCCAAAATCAAAGGACGGATAATATGATACCACTAAATAATATTAAAATCAACTCCTTAATTGAAGAAGACTTATATAAAAAATATAAAGATAAAGTAGAGAAAGTAAATAATAGTATTGAAAACATTAAAGATTTTTCTGAAATTTTGGAAGTAGAAAGTATTAATAAACTAGATACTGTAAGAGATAATGATATAAGTGTATTATATTATATTGAAGCATATGAAGAAATAAATAAAGTTAATGATTATTCTTTCTGTAAATGTCCACTATGTAAAAAAGAAAATACAACAATATATCACAAATCATATGAGAGAAATATAATTCTTCATATAAATGATTATGAAATAATAGGAAAAATATCTTTAACTGTTTTAGAATGTAAATATTGTAAGGAATGTAATAAAAATAAACAACATTACCATGCATTAATACCTGATTTTATTTTCCCATATCATATATATTCATCAAATATAATAATGAAAACTTTAATAAATAGATTTATAAATAAATTAAAGATAGAAGAAATAATTGAAAATATAAAAATATCTCATCAATTATATTACAAGTGGTTAAATGAATTTAATAAATATTTAGTAGTAAGTTCTACAATTTTAAAAACACAAACTATAATTACAGAAGTATTAAATGAAATAAAATCACGACAAGCTGAACTCCAGTATAAATGTTTTATAAATTATTATCATCCATATTTCTTATTTAAAAAAACTTGTGTTCCTCTTATAATAATGCCTTAAGGCATTTTGAATAACTTTTGAATTTTATTTTCTCCTTCAATAGATTAATATATAAAGTGTTCTTGAAGGAGGTGAATTTTATGGAACAAAAGGAAAAAGACGCAATTAAAAATGAAATTGCTTTATTTCGTTATGGATTAATTGCCCCTGTGGTTACTAATACTTTTGAAGAATCTAGTAAAGTTGAGTATTTTAAAAAAACTGCTTCTAAAAAGTATATTGTAAACGGTAAAGAAGAACAATATGATTGGCAAACTATTAAAGGTTGGTATTTGAAATATAAACAAAATGGTTATGATGCATTAATTAATAAAACCAGAAGCGATTGTCATTCATCTAGAAAATTAAAAGATGAAACTAAAGAAAAAATTAAAGAATATAAGAAAAACTTTCCACATATTTCTGGAACTCTAATATACAACAAACTTGTTGATGATGGATATATAAATCCTAATGATATTTGTTTAGGTACTATCCTTAAGTTTATTCGTGATAATAAAATCTTATTTAATGAAACTGAGAACATCGATCGTAGAGCTTTTGTTATGGAAAACGCTAACGATTGTTGGCAAGCCGATACTTCTCATGGCCCTTATTTAACTATAAATGGTAAAAAAACACTGACTTATTTAATAGCTATTATTGATGATGCTTCTCGTATGATTGTTGGAGCTAAGTTTTATTTTGAAGATAATTCTTATAATTTACAAGATATTTTTAAAAGTTCTGTTAAGAAGTATGGAGTACCTAAAAAATTATTTGTTGATAATGGAAGAACTTATAAAAATGACCAATTTAATATAATTTGTGCTTCTTTAGGATTAGTTTTAATCCATGCGAGACCGTACTCGGGTGCCTCAAAAGGGAAAATTGAGAGATTCTTTCATACTATGAAAGAAACTTGGATGCGTGGACTTAATTGGGATGAAATAAAGTCTATCGATGAATTAAATGATAAATTAAATGAGTTTATCTCACTTTATAATACTAAACCACATAGTTCTTTAAAATACAATGATGAAGAAGTTTCACCTAATATTAGATGGTTTAAAGATTCAAATTTAATTAGAAAACTAGATAACAATTTTATAGATATTGCTTTTTTACATACTGCGTATCCAAAAATTAGAAGTGATGCCATAGCTTATATTAAAAATCATGAATTTGAAGTTGATATGAAATATATTGGTAAAAAGATTACTGTTAAATATAATCCTTTTGATTTCTCTACCGCTTGGATTTATGATGATGGAAAACTTATACAAGATATTCATTTAGTGAATAAAATTGACAATTCAAAAATTAAAAGAAAAAATACTTTATATTAGAAAGAAGTGATGTTTAATGTTTTTAAGTTATTTTGGTATGGAATTTAATCCTTTTGATAAGTCTATAGATACTAAATATGCTTTTGAAACTGAAGATTTAAAAGTTATTAAAAATAGACTTAACTATTTAAAAGAACATCCTTGTATTGCCTTATTTACAGGTAATCCTGGTATGGGAAAAACTTTTAGTATTAGACAATTTATGAAAGAGTTAAATCCAAATTTATTTAAGTGTATATATCTATCAATGTCTAGTTTAACTGTTTATGAATTTTATAAACAATTAGCTACATCTTTAGGTATAATACCTGAATTCAAAAAGTGTGACATATTTAAACAGATCCAAGATACTATTATCGATTTAGTTAATAATAAAAAAATTAATGTGATTATTTGTATTGATGAAGCTCAATATCTTAAAACAGATATTATTAATGATTTAAAGATATTAACAAATTTTGAAATGGACAGTAAGAATTATTTTTCTTTGATTCTTTCAGGAAGCCCTGTTTTAAATACTATTTTAAATCGTAATATACACGAAGCTTTAAAACAACGTATTACTATAAGCTATAATTTCTCTGGTATATCTAGAGATGAAATAGAAGATTATATTAATTCTCGATTTAAATTAGCTCATGGTAATGAAAATATATTAACTAAAGAAGCAATTGAAAGTGTCTATAATAGTTGTAATAATTCTATTAGGATTGTTAATAACATTATTACTAAAGCTTTAATTATTGCATCATCTAAAAATAGTAATATTATTGATAATAACATTATTATTGAAGCATACAATGATTTGGCTTTAGGATAATTATGGTAAGCACTTCGGTGCTTTTTTAATTATCATAATTTTAAAATTTTGGTGTTTTTATTTTTTTAATTGTTGTTTTTTCTATTTTTTTCTTCCGTTTCTAGGTTATTTTATTTTTTAAATTATTAGTGATTTAAAGTATAAAATTAACA
>CANRAL010000058.1 GCA_947628585.1 uncultured Bacilli bacterium
CACATTCCTTTCACTTCGTTCAAGGCACACATAGTCTTGAAAAGATTATTTTTCAGACTATACCTCTTTTCATTATTGTGTTCATTATTCTTAATATTAGTATACATCTACATAGATGTAGTTTACAATTAACGCTTTCTAAGTTGACACATTTTATTATTTATTACTCTATCCTAAATTCCATTTTACTATATATATATATATATCAAGCCTTCGTTTTTCAAAAAATAAAACTTTACATTTTCTGTAAAGTTCTAAGTAAATTACGAAAGTGAATTAAAAACAACATTTTTATTACATTAATTTATCACCTCTTTTCTTTTTTTTAGTACTATAACATATAAAATAAAAAATATTTGTCGAATAAAGGCAAATATTTAAAAATTTTTATTAAATTATATCTAACATGTCATTATCTTCTAAATAACAGGCTATTCTTTCTAAAATATCATTTTTGGTAAATTTATAATACTTGGCAACTTCTTCTTTTTTGCCACTTGCGCCAAATTTATTTATGCCAAAGATATATTCTTTTTTCGTAGCGAATCGATTCCAAATAAAACTATTGCCAGCTTCAATAACAAATATTGGAACATCTTTAGGCAGTAATTGTTCTTCATATTTGGGATTTTGTTTTAAAAATAATTCCATACTAGGCATTGAAACTACCCGAATATCTCGACCAGCCGTAAATAAATTTTTGGCAATATCTAAAGCCATTTCTACTTCACTACCTGTCGCAATAATAATACCATCTAAACGATATTTTTCTTTTCTAATCATGTAAGCACCATACTTAACAAATTTAGCATTAGTATATTTATAACGAGGTTTAGGTTCTTTACTAATAACTAAACAAGTAGGACAATTATTTCGTAAAATATATTCCCAAGAACCCATTATTTCATTTATATCCGCGGGTCTAAAAGTAATTAAATTAGGAATCATTCTTAAACTACTTAATTGTTCAACTGGTTGATGAGTTGGTCCATCTTCACCAACATAAAAAGAATCATGGGTAAAAATGTAAGTAACTGGTAAATTCATTAAAGCACTCATTCTAATTGCTGGTCGTAAATAATCACTAAAGCTTAAAAAAGTTGAACCAAAAACTTTTAAGTTAGTTAAAGCTAAACCATTTAAAATAGCTCCCATAGCATGTTCTCTAACCCCAAAATAAATATTTTTACCTAAAGGATTATCACTAGTCATAATACTTGACTTAGTTAAATTAGTTTTACATGAACTAGATAAATCAGCGCTTCCCCCAAGGAAGAAAGGACTTTTGGGAGAAATAAAATTTAGAATTTTTTCATTACTTAATCTTAATTCTTCATTATAATCTTCACTTATTTTAAATTTCGAATTATCAAAATCGATTTTAAATTCATTTTTTTCTAATAAATTGATTAAATTATGTAATCCTTCATTTTGACTTTCTAAAATATGATTATATTCTTCAACCCATTCTTTATACTTTTTATCGACCCGATTAATGATTGCTTCTTGAAAAGCATTTAATAATTCATTATCTAGTTCAAAAGAAACATTGTCAATATTTAAATTTTTCTTAATATTTTCTAAATCATCTTTAGCTAAAGGCTTACCATGAACTTTATTTTCTCCTTCTAAAAGACTACCATAACCTATAATAGTATCAACAATTATTATGGAAGGTCTTTTGCTTTTTTTAGCATCACTTATAGCATCGGTTATATCATTATAATTATTTCCATTTTTAACTCTAATAATATTAAAATCAAGAGCTTCAAAACGTAATTCAACGTCTTCGGTAAAAGTCAAATCAGTTTTACTATCTAAACTTACACAATTATGATCATAAATAACAATTAATTTATTTAAATTTTGGGTACTAGCAAAACTTAAAGCTTCATAGCTAATACCTTCCATTAAATCACCATCACCACATAAACAATAAGTATAATAATCAATTAACTTTGATTTTTCTTTTTCTTCTTTAACAATACCTCTTAAATAACGTTCCCCTAAAGCAACACCAACGGCAATAGCTAATCCTTGGCCTAAAGGACCCGTGGAACAATCGACGCCTAAAGTTGTTCGATATTCGGGATGACCTGGAGTTAAAGAATTTAATCGGCGAAAGTTTTTTAGCTCTTCCATATCGATATCGAAACCCGCATGGAATAATACAGAGTAAAGCAAAGCTGAACCATGACCAGCACTTAAAATAAAACGATCGCGATTAAACCAATTAGGTTTACTCGGAATAATATTTAAATGATCTTTATATAAAGCATACATTATTGGAGCCGCCCCAAGAACAATACCGGGATGACCACTACCAGCTTTATCAATCATATCTAAGGCTAAAACTTTAATGCTATTAATAATTTTATTATCAACTTTACTCATTAACTCACTTCCCTATTATAAATATATCATATTTTTTTTCAAATTTGAAGAATACATAATTATTTTATTGATTAAAAATATAACATTTAGTAAAATTTAGTTATAGGAAGTGCTAAAATGTATATTATTATATTGTTATTATTTTGTTTATTATTACTTTTATTAAAAAAATTTCATTTATTTCATAATATATACATTAAATCATTTATTAATATCTTATTATTTTCTATAATAAGTTCTTGTATATTAGAAGTAACAATTTTTAATTATCGTTTTTATGAATCATTTTTATTTAGTAATAATGAGGAAACTTTAACTAATCCTAAAACAAGTAAAAATATAACTTATCAAGATAATAATTGGATGATAGAAGATAATGAAGAGGCAAATATAGAATTTTTAAATTTAAATGCTGTGTATTAGATATTGGGTGATAAAACAATACAAAAATTAAAAAAGATATGTTATGATATATATGTTGAAGAT
>CANRAL010000059.1 GCA_947628585.1 uncultured Bacilli bacterium
TTTATCCTAGCATATTCATTAATAAATGTCAATTTATCAGTTACTTTGTTATGACAAACTATTAAACTTAATATATAAATTATAATTCTTTCTCAATGTCGAATAATGTCGTACGATTTTTCTTTACATCTATTCGCTTTTATATTTTAATAAAGACTTATGGAAGTGTGAATGGCATCGCCTTAACTTAACTTTTTTAGGGGGTTTTGGTTTCCTAGAAAGGGCGGTGATGTGTTAGTGAAAGCGAAGACTTGGAACAAAGTCCTAGTAATCATTATTTTGTTTTTGATATTAGTTTTACTAGTTGACAAAATAAAAGATGCCTGTGAATTAATTGAAAAATTAGTTCATTAGCATCGTACGAAATAATAAGGCGATGTGAATACACATTTCCTATACGTTTAGTATATTATATTTTTTTAGATTTTACAAGTAATTAAAATTGACCAAATATGACATATTATTTATAATTCTTCAAAAATATAATTATCACAATGCATTTTTACATATTTTAAATTTTTTTTATCTCTTACAACCCAGCCTAATATTATTTTATCTTTTTTTAATTTTAATATTTTTTTATTTTCTAAGCAATTTATATTACAAGAATAAAAATCAGGTTTAGAAAAACGACTATAAAAAATTCTTAAATTAAAAAATAAACGATAAAAAAATTTTTTAGAATACATTAAAAGTTGACCTCTTAATATATTGGGACATTTTTTTCTAAAATAATTAATGCTTCTTGCTCTAAAACTTTTTATGACTACTTCTCCTTGATAGTTAGATAAAATATTTATTAAATTTTTCTCTAATTTCCCAACTAATCTATCATATTTTATTTCTATTATAATTGGAACTTTCCCATCTACTAATTTTAAAACATCTTTTAATAATGGAATTCTATCTTTTGAATTAGGAAATTGAATTTTTTTTATTTGTTCATAATTTAATTTGCGTATTTTTTTATTTACATTGAATAACCTTTTTAAATTACTATCATGAATTACTATTATTTTATTATCTTTTGTAAGATGAACATCAAGTTCAATAGCATAATTGTTTTCAATTGCCAATTTAAATGCAGAAATTGTATTTTCATAGATTTCTTTATTATTAAATAAGCCCCTATGGGCTATAGGTAATTTTATTAAAAAACTATTTTTTTTATCCATAAAAACTCCACTTTTCTAACATAATTAAGTATTAATATAATAATAAACAAGTTTATGTAAGTCAATATTATTATTTTTTCACTCTAACTAATTTTTCATAATAAGGAGTTGTATATTTTTTAGTTCCTAATTCAAAATGACTGATTCCTTTTTCTTCAATATAATTAATTCCTTCTTTTTGGGCTCTTTCTTTATCAAAAGTTACAATACCATCAGAACGAAGTCCTAATAAGAAATAATTCATATAAGCAAGATAATTGGCTACTTTATTTTTACTTTCTTCTTTAATTAAATCACTATTGGTAAAAATAATTTTATCTAAATTACTAATATCTTGTATATTATTAAAACCATTTTTATTTTCTTGCATAAAGCCAAAATTATCATTTATATATAACTTAGATAAATGATATATAACTTTTTCTGGTAAATACATATCTTTTTTTATTGATTCTAACTTTTCTCTTTGTAATAATGGCACACCAAATATAGGTGTATGAATAGCAATTACTTTACTAACTCTTTCACTGACACTTGCAAGAGTACCAATCATTCCACCATTACTAATACCCATAATTGTAACATTTTCTAATTTTAATAATTCTAGGGCTACCATTAAAGCCTTAGCAAATAAAGCATTAGTAATTAATGATTTATCTTTTGAATTTATTGGATAATTATATAAAAATATATATGGAGTATTTATTTCATCATCATATTCAAAATATTTTCGATATTGATAACAAGTATTAACATTTTTATTATATTTATTTTCTAAATATTGAGTAAAACAACCCATTTGTCCTTCAATAAATATAATTGGCTCTAAATTATTTTTGCCTTCTTCTCCTACTCTTATTAGTTTAAAAAAAGCATGTTGATAAACAACTTTCATATTTTTAGCATCTAAATTTCTTAACATAATATCCCCCTTGAATTGGTATTATACTCTCTATAATAAAAATGTCAAATAAATTAAATTTAAAATTTTTTAACATATGCCATATTATTATAGAAACCAATGTCGAATATTGTCGTACGATTTTTCTTTACATCTATTCGCTTTTATATTTTAATAGAGACTTATGGAAGTGTGAATGGCATCGCCTTAACTTAACTTTTTTAGGGGGTTTTGGAATCCTAGAAAGGGCGGTGATGTGTTAGTGAAAGCGAAGACTTGGAATAGAGTCCTAGTAATCATTATTTTGTTTTTGATATTAGTTTTACTAGTTGACAAAATAAAAGATGCCTGTGAATTAATTGAAAAATTAGTTCATTAGCATCGTACGAAATAATAAGGCGATGTGAATACACATTTCCTATATACTTAGTATATTACATTATTTTATATTTTACAAGTTAAATCTATCTTGCATTGTTGTATGTAATATATCTTGTAAATCTAAAATTTCTAATACACTTTTTAAATTTTCATTATTTATATTTCTAACAATTTCATATACTTTATCTATTGTACCAAATTTCTGACGAAAAGTCTTTAGTTTTTACAAAAAACTATTGCAAAATAAAAAGTGTTGGATTATTA